>PLDY01000157.1 GCA_003136895.1 Candidatus Erabacter solicola
ACGAGTTGCGGCGTCACCGGTTTACGGCCGACGTACGGCCGCGTCAGCCGTCACGGCGCGATGGCCTTGTGCTGGACGCTCGATAAACTCGGGCCGATGGCGCGTTCGGCGGCCGATGCCGACACGGTTTTGCGCGCGATCGCCGGTGCCGACCCGGCCGATGCGAGCGCGCTCTCGCGACCGTTCTCCGCACTGCGTCGCCGGCCGCGCATCGGCGTGCTCGCGAAAGCGACGCAAAAAGTGATGCCTGCGGTCAAGGCCAATTTCGAGGCGGCATTGCGCGTGATGGCCGAATATTGCGACATCGTGCCCGATGTGAAGCGTCCGGCAATGCCGTTCGGCGCGGCGGTTGAAACGATCGTGCGGGCCGAAGGCGCGGCCGCATTTCGCGATCTCATCGAGAGCGGCCGCGCGCGCGAACTGCGTGCGGTCGACGATCGCACCGGCGGTTACGTCGCCTACGCGACGCTCGCCGTGGACTACATCGACGCGCTGCGTCAGCGCCGTTTCATGATCGAGGCGCTCGAGCGCGCCTTCGGTGCGTACGATGCGATCGTTGCGCCGACGCTCTCGACCGTCGCCTATCCGGTCGATCTGCCGTTCGACAAAGCTTATCCGAAATATCCCGGCAGCGTCAGCCTGATCGCCGCTGGAAATCTGACGGGCTTGCCCGCGATCGGTTTTCCGAACGGCTTCGGCGAGCACGGCTTGCCAACCGGGATCTCGCTCTTGGGCCGGCCATTCTGCGAGGCTAAGATCGCCTCGATCGCGCGCCAGTATCAAGCGCGGACGGAGAATCACAAAAAACGCCCGCTGCTCGCATAGGCTCCTACATCGCGCGAACATGAAAAAGGGCCCGACGCTTGCGCGCCGGGCCCCGGGGTTTCGAGTTTTCTCGAGTCTTAGTAGATTTGACTCAGTTCACTCGAGAACGTAATGTCGGCTTGTCCGTTGGCCCCGGTGATGGTCGGAGAGACCGAGGTGTTGCCCGGCGGTCCGGCTTCGAATGCCGGGTAGTTCACGCCGATGGCAGTCACGCGCCACGTATTGCCGGTGCTGAGGCTCTGGGTCGTGACACCGACCGAGTTCACGAAGCTGTCGGGGAATGTCACGTTTGCCGGTGCGGCACCTTGCACGACGACCGTCAGCGTTGAGCCCGAAGTGGCATTGACGAGGTCGACGAGGGTTTCGGTGACGCCGGCCGGCGGAACGATGTTAACCACGATGCCGCCGGTGCCGTCCTCCGAAACGAAGGTCGGCGTCGGATAAGGCGGCAATCCGACCACGCTCGCCATGACGGCGGTATTCGACGTCACCGATGTGGTCTGCCCGGTCGAGTTTTGAATCCCGACCGAGAGGTTGTAGTTTCCGGCCACCGGGGTCAACCCGAAGGTGATAAACCCTTGGGAGAATCCGGTGAACCCAGAAGGCGCCGGGGACGATCCTGCCGCCAACAACGGGAGAAGGCAAGCCGGCGGTCCGCACTTGTAGCTTCTCGCCGTGATCGTTCCAGGACCAAACTGAGGGTTGGCCGTGGACCCAGCGGCATTGTTGTAGAACGGCTGTGTGTACAGCGTGAAGACGTCCGCGCCCGACGTGCCCGCGTTTGCCGGCGCGAAGCCGTACGAGAAGACGCCGCCGGCCGTACCGAACGTCGTGCAGGCCGCAAGAATGCCGGGAGGCACCTGCGGGCTGCCGAGGATCGAGCCGGTTCCACCGTCCGCGGCCCCAGCGTTAGCCGGGCCGCTGGTGCCGGTGTTGGTGGTCGCACTGCAAGCCGTGCCGGGCTTATTTGTGAACGGACCCGTCAACGCCGGCGTATTCACGAGCGTCGCCGAGAGCCCGCTGGGCTGACGGAACATCGCGACCGTGTTGATGCCTCGGGTCGTGATCGGGGCGCGGAACGTCGCCACCCCGACCGCTAACCGCAGCGTGTCCGCTGTGAGATTTGCCGCTTGGAACGGCGGTTCGCTGGCAATCTGGCCGCTCGTGCAGCCTGCAAGAGCGGCGAGAAGAGCCAGCGCGATGGTTTTCTTTATAGAACTGTACAAAACTGGCTCCTCTAGAGTGACAGCGAGTAGTAGAACCGTATCGTCGTCGGTGAGTTCGTGGGCCCGATGATGAACGGATCGTATCCGAAGCGCTCGGCGGGGTAGTTGACGATGCCGATGCCTGGGAATCCGGCATTAAAGCCGTTCGGTGCGCTCGTCGAGTAACCGGTGCGCGGGCCGCCGATGCCGTTTGCAACGGGCTGCCAGCGCGAGTTGATCGACGGGAGCGCGTAGACGTTTCCGAACAAGTTGGCGACGAAGACGCCGAAGGTGTGCTTGGATCCCGGCGGGCTGAGCTCGATGCCCAGATTCGTCGTGATCGTCGCCATCGTTAGGCGTCCGCCGGCGCTCGGCGACAGTTCAGAACCGCGGTTGGCTACGATATTCGGGACCGCAGCGGAGCCGGGGTTCATCGGGTCGACGTACTGGATCGACGCGGCCGAACCGCCGGGCGCCGTCAGGTTGGTCGACGGGACGTTCGTCGGAGCGCCCTTGACGAACGCTGCCGTCAGAAGGCCGTTACCGATCGGATAGCCGTGGTTGTAGATGAAGACCGGGTTGATCTTCAAGCCACTATGCGTCTTGTACGCGAGGGCCGCGGTCGCTTGGAACGGCGACAGGAAGCCGACGCGGTAGACGTTTCCGAGTGCGAGCGACGCAGCCGGAATCGTCGGGAAGAAATCCTCGCTGGCTGAGAGCGGGATGACGTTCGAGAGCTCGTTGATGTAGGTCGCCGAGAACGAACCGGTGAGACCGTACGCTGCGTCGCGGGTGACTAGGAATTCGACGCCCGTCGTACGATTGATGCCGTCATTGCTGGCGACCGCCGGCAAGAACGTCGGGTTTCCGTTGACGTCCAGGACCGCGTTGCCTTTTGAGTCGACGCGCGGCTGCTGAGCGAACGCGACGACGTCGTAACCGCGGCGGTAGAACGGCGTGATCTTCGCTCCGATATTGCCGCCGAACTGATGTGAGAGCGACATATCGTAGTTGGTGAACGTCTCGGGATTGACCGGCTGGAACGGAGCGCCGGCGATACCGAGCTGGTTGCCCCAGTAGAGCTCGTCGCCGAAGCTGGAGCACGGCTGGTTTCCGGGCACGCCGCAGACGTTGCCGGCGAGCGCCTGGGTACTTGGGTCGGGCGGGATGAACCCGAAGTCGCGGAGGTAAGCGCTGCGGGCGACGGATTCGTCAATGTCGCCAAGCGGCGCGAGCTCAACCGAGCGTCCGAAGCTCGCGCGGACTGAGTCGTTACGCGTGAACTGCCAGTTGAACGAGGCCCGCGGTTCGAGCACGACCGGGTGACGTTGCTGATTGGTGATCACCACGATCGGGTTGCCGGCTGCGTCCTTGGAGTTGGCCTGGAACAGACACTGATTCGCGCCTGTGAACCCGTCAACGCTCATCGGAGTGCCGTTTTGCGCGAGTCCGAATGCGATCGAAGCGGCCGAGTACGTGTTGCAGGGCGCTTCGCTGGGCATGCGGTTGGTCGTTCCGTCGACACGCAGGCCGAGGTCGATCTTGACTTTGTCGGACGGCGTGATCAGATCGTCAATGTAGGTCGCCCAGTCTTGACGATTGGTTCCGGTCGTTTCCAGGTAGGCGGGAACGCGGGGAACGCCGCCTGGGAAGAACGTGCCGCCGGCGTTACCGTTGTATAGGTAACCGCACGGAGTACCGAAAGCTGCGATCGGACAGAAATCGCCGGGCTTGACGAAGCCGAATGCGGCGAAGCTGTTGCTGAACGTTCCGGTGTTTGCAAGCAGCCCGTACGGCGGAGCCGAGTAGTTGAAGACCGGGTGCAAGAACGACGAGATGCCGCCGATCTTGATCAGGTTCTTCGAGTTGAGCTGCTTGGTCGCGTCGAGCGTCCAACCCGTTGACAAGCCGCCTTGCAGCGCCACGTCAGACGTGTAGCTGGCTCCGGTGTACGGCTGGTCGAACGTGACGACCGAATTGACCTTGAAGTACTTCATGGTCAGGTAGGTCGAGGCGTCGAGATTGTTCGAGTACTGAATCTTGAACGTGTCGTTCGGCTGGTAGCCGGCCGAGCGGCGGTTCAACGCTTGGATCGGGTTGGTCTGGTAGGGATCCAACGTCATCATGTACTGGATCTCGGCCTGGGTCAAACCGCCGTTGGCGAAGTTCGTGAACGAGTTGTAGTTCGCGAACGCAAACGGGTCGCACGTGCGGAAGCAGAGACCGCTGGCAATACCGACCGCGCCGGTTTGATTTTGGTCGATGCCGCCGATGTTGTTATAGAACTGGAAGATCTGGTTCTCGTAGAAAACCTGGATCGACTGGCTCTGATTCTTCCCGAACTTGTAGAAGAAGTTGTCCGAGAAGTCGCTGCTGGTCTGGAAGATGCGGCTGTAGAACGCGCCGTTGAGCGACGTGTCGTAACCGCGCGGACCGAACTGCGAGTTCGTGCGCGTGCCCAAGAACGAGAAGTAGTTCGAGATGCGCCCATCGGGCGTCGCGAAGCCATACTCGGCCTGGAGTTGGTGTGAATACGGGAACGCCAGCGCTTCGACTTCGACCTGGCCGAAAGCCGGGCGAGCGCCGCGCTTGGAGATCAGGTTCAACGTACCGGTTCCGTTGTTACCGGTCGTTGCGTCGCCGGCGCCCGGCGTCAGCTGCAGCGATGCGACGCCGCCGTTGAGCGCGAGGCTGTTGACGAACTGATTGGTAAAGGCGTCCGTAAACGGAATGCCTTCGTACTGGAAGCCTTCTTCGTTTTCACGACCGCCGCGGATGACCGGATAACCGCTCGAGTCGCGGCTGGCACCGGGCAGCGTGAAGATCAGCGAAGACTCGCTGACGGCGTCTTTCTTGCCGAGTTGCGTATCGATCTGCGACGCAGTCACGGTGTATGTGTCCTGCATTTGCGTCGGCTGGAACGCGCCGCCTGGAGCGCGCGACGTAATGTGACCGATCGTGACCAACGATTTGGTCAGCGGTGCCGAAACGTTCGCTATCTGGTCGGCGAATACGTTGACGCCGGTCGTCGAGACCGGTTGGTAACCGGTCGCTTCGAACGACACGGTGTACGTGTCGGGCGCAACGCCGGTAAATGAATAGAATCCTTTTGGATCGGTGGTGGTCTGATAGCGTCCGGTCGGCGCGACGGCCGAAACACGAACGCCACCGATGCCAACGCCCTGTACTGTCGTGACCGTCCCTGAAATCGTTCCGACCGTGCTCGCTAGAAGAGTCCCGATCGAATTGAAGAACAGGACGAACGCCAACAGCGAGCCGATGATGTACCGGCGAGCGTTGCCTCGTGGGCTAAAACGTGAAAGAACGTACACTCGATATCTCCTCGTGTGCGCTTTGAGTCCCTGGGTTATGCGCTTGATATCCGTTAAGGATTGATTAATTCCTTGCGTTTAGAGCCAACAAAGAGTTGATAGCCCAAGAATCTTTGGGATCTCGCTCCTTTGCGCAGGATACCTGGCGGCGTCTGCGGCGCACCCCCGGGGCGCTCATCGGCGCCGCGATCATCGGCCTGATCGTCCTGGCCGCCGTGTTCGCGCCGCTCTTGGCCCATGCCGACCCGCTCGCCCAGGATTTGGCGCGCGGGACGACGCCTCCGAGCCCGCTGCATTGGATGGGGACCGACAAGAACGGCCGGGACGTTCTGGCGCGGATCCTGTACGGCGCGCGCGTCTCGATCCGTATCGGTTTCGTAGCGGTGGGCGTCGCGATCACGGCCGGGACGGCGATCGGACTCGTCTCGGGCTACCTTAGAGGCCGGGTCGAGAGCGCGCTGATGGGGGCGATGGATATCATGCTGGCCTTCCCCTCGATCATTCTGGCGATCGGGATCACCACGATCCTGGGGCCGAGCATCAATAACCTCATGATCGCGGTCGGTATCGTATACATTCCGCAGTACGCTCGCTTGGCTCGCTCCTCGGTACTAGCGGTCGCCGAGCTCGAGTTCGTCGAGGCGGCGCGGGCTCTCGGGAGTCCGGTCATATCAATTATGCTGCGCCACATCCTGCCGAATATTCTGGCGCCCTTACTGGTCCAGGCTACGCTCGGGATTGCCACCGCCGAACTCGAAGCGGCGGGCCTCTCCTATCTCGGCTTGGGAGCCCGCCCGCCCGCCCCCGAGTGGGGAGCGATGCTCAACGATGCCAGGGACTACTGGATCACGGCGCCCTGGGCGCTGATCTTCCCGGGAGTCTCGATCACGGCGCTGGTCCTGGGCTTCAATCTGCTCGGCGACGGGCTGCGCGACGCACTCGACCCGGCCGGCCGCTAATGCTCGTTCTGGCGCTGCTGGCCGCGTTGACCTATGGCGCGGCCGACTTTTTCGGCGGGATGGCGAGCCGCAAGACGCCGGCCGCCGCGGTCGTGGTCCTCTCCCAGATCGCCGGTGTCGGACTTCTGCTGGCAGCCTGGCCCCTGGTCCCGAGCCGCTTCTACGCCGGCGACGTGGGTTGGGGGTTGCTGGCCGGGCTCTGCGGAGCCGCCGGGATCGGGCTGCTCTACGCCGCCTTGGCGACCGGCCGGATGGGCGTCGTCTCGCCCGTGACCGCGGTGGTCGCGGCCAGTGTGCCCGTCTTCTGGGGGCTGGCCTCGGGAGAGCGGCCGGCGCCGCTCGCGCTCGCCGGGGTCGCCTTGGCGTTCCTGGCGGTCGGCCTCGTCTCCACCAGCGGCGAGAGCCTGCGGTTCTCGCCGCGCGAGCCCGGCGTCGGTCTCGCGCTCGGAAGCGGGATCGCGATCGGCTTCCTTTATGTCTTGCTCGCGCACACGCACCGCGACGCGGGTCTCAGCGTGCTCGTCGCGAGCCGCGCCGCGTCGCTCCCGGCGCTGCTGCTGTTTGCGCTCGTGCGACGGACGCCGCTGCGTCCGGCCGCCGGAGCGCTCGGCGTCATTGCGGTGGCCGGCCTGCTCGATATGGCGGCCAACATCTTCTACGTACTCGCCGCGCACGGGGGGCTGCTCACGATCGTCGCCGTGCTGACCTCGCTCTATCCCGCCTCGACCGTGCTGCTCGCGCTCGTTATCCTGCGCGAGCGGCTCGGGCCGGTGCAGTGGGCCGGCGTCGCCTGCGCCATCTGCGGCGTCATTTTCATCGCGCTTTAAAGAGCCGGCGCGCGTTAAGGAATCGGCGCCCGGCCGGAGAAAAGCGTGTGACGTTATGAGTCGTGCGATTTGGACGTGCGCGCTGGCGCTCGGCTTCGCGTCAATTCTGACCGGCGGCGCTCGCGCGGCCCGCGACACGTTCTCGGATACGGTCTGCCCGAGCGCGACCGAGCCCGTTCGCGTCTTCGACACTTTGAAGAACGATCAGTCGACATCGGTCGATACGATGATCGCGAGTTTGAAGAAGATCATGGAGATCTACGACAGTTGCGCGGCCGAGCGTTTGACCGATACGGCTGAAGCCCTCGAGAGCGCGGGGCTCGGCGTCGGACACGGCGTCGAGGGTTCGCATTACGCGCAAGTGCGCGAGGCGCAGTTCGCCGTTGTCCTGGGCCGGCTCTACCGTCTGCTCGAGGATTTCCGCGAGGCGCGCTCGGCGTTCGAGCACGCGCTGAAGTTGACCGAAGCCACGATCGAGTTCAAGGAAGCCTCGCAGATTGCGAGCCGCTCCAATAACGTGCACAAAGGTTCGAGTTCGTCCCACCGGGCCTCGAGCGACACCTCGAACTACCGCGAAGCCGCGCTGCAAATTCGCGACGCGGCGCAAACGGAGCTGGACCGCACGCCCAAGACGATGCCCGCCTTGCGGCAAGCGCCGCTTAGCACCCCTTAAAGGNNAAAGGCAGGGTCGATGCGGACCGCCGCATCGTCTTCGTCTTTCGCGATCGGCGCGGTACGAATCACGAGTTCGTCGGCGGCGCGCCGCGCCGACTTGTCGAGCGTTTCAGGGATGCTCGTGGCGTCGCCCCACGGATTGTGCACCACGTTTTGGTTACTCTGATTCATGGCGATGCTTCTCTCGATCTCGGCGCGCGAGTTGGAGGATGAACCGGGCGATGAACTGGTCGATGCGTCCGTCTGTTCGGTGAGCGGTACCTGTGCGTCGAGCCAGGCGATGTAGTGCCCGAGATCATCCGCGAGTTTTTTCTGCCGGAAGAGTACGCCGGCCAGCGCGTCGGCGAATTTGACCATCGCCGCCTTTTGTTCCGGATCGGTGACGAGTTTCGCGTCCTCACGGAAGCGTCGCATCTCGGCTTCGCCTTCGACGGCAGCCGCGCGCCAAGCGACGAACTGTCGCCGTAACTGGTCCGTGCCGCGCGTCTTGACGATGATGTTTTGATCGAGCTTGATCGTGCGCAGCGTTCCGACGGCGAACGCGATCTTGCGGTCCTCTTCGAGCGCGATGTTGGCGGCGACGGTGGCCCGAGTCGCCAGCGTGCGGCACAGGGGCGTGGTCGCGTGGATGCGGCCGATCTCTTTGAGCGCCCCCTCCGCTGCGGTGCTCGGCGCGGGCGAAGGTTGCATGACCGGACCCGCGGCCGGAACGAACGAGGCGAGCAGAACGAGGACGAGTGTCAGGTGGATCATATCGGTAGTGTGCTCCAGACATCTAATTTGGCGCGGACTTTTTCGATGACGGCGTCGGTGAATTCGGTGGTCGAGGCGTGGCCGCCCAAATCGCTCGTGGCGACGCCGGCGCGGACGGTTTCCAGAACCGACTCGTAAATCGCGCGCGAGACGCGCGCGGCTTGCGAGCCGTCGACATACGAGAGCAACGCCCCGCAGGCCAAGAGCATCGCCATCGGATTCGCGACGTTCTTTCCGAAAAGGCGTGGTGCGGTGCCGTGCGGCGCCTCGGC
>PLDY01000132.1:0-40474 GCA_003136895.1 Candidatus Erabacter solicola
GCGACGTCGCGCGCGCCGATTTGCAACGGCATGATGAAGTTGCCGAGCGCACCGGTCACGAGCGGAATGATCACCATCCAGACCATCGCGGTCCCGTGCATCGTATACACGCCGTTGTACGCCTGGTTGCTCATGATCGCACCTTCCGGCTTGAGCAACTGCAGGCGGATCAGCTCAGCCAGCGAGCCTGCGATCGCGAAGAATAGCATGCCCGTGATGAAGTACTGGAACCCGATGACCTTGTGATCGATCGAGAAGACGTACTTCCGGATGAAGCCTTCGGGGGCCGGATGGATGTGATCTTCGACGCCGTGCTGGAGTGCGTCCGACGAGACTGTCAAGTGAATTCTCTCCCTTTACTTGAGGCTCGCCAAATAGGCGGTCAGGTTTGCGATATCTTTCGCGGATGCACCGGTCTGCTGCGCGCTCGGCATCGCTTCCGGTCCGCTGCCTTTGTATCCGCTCTCGATCAGCGCGGCGACGTGCGCGGGCGAAACCGATTGACCGTTGACCAGCGTGGGGTGAGCCTTGTTCGTGAAGACGTGCTCGAGGTCGGGGCCATCTTGCTCGGGATCGGAGGCCTCTGCCTTATGACACGACGAGCATTTCTGTTTGAAGGAGGTCTTGCCGGCGGCCGCATCGCCCGCCAGCGCGAGCGAGCCCGAAGGCGCGACCGAAGCCGCAGGCGCGGCCGCCACTGCTGCAGTTTTCTTTTGCGCGTCCAGCCAGGCATTAAATTTGGCTTGAGGTTCGACGATGAGTTTGGCCTGCATAAAGCTGTGGTTGACGCCGCAGAACTCCGTGCACTCGATCAGATACGTGCCGGCGACTTGCGGCGTGAAATTGAGGTTCTGCACGAGCCCCGGCACCGTGTCGGCTTTCAAACGAAACTCTGGAACCCAAAACGAGTGCAAGACGTCGACCGAAGTGACGAGCACGCGCACGGGGCGGCCGAGCGGCAGATGCATTTCGTTGTAGATGCCGCGATCGAGGCCCGGATAGCGGAACTCGAAGTTGTACTGATGGCCGATCACTTCGACCGCGAATGCCGGCGCGCCGGTACCGTATTGCACGAGATACCAGACGCGGATGCTCATGATCGCGAGCACGCAGAGAATCACCGTCGGGATGATACTCCACCAGAACTCGAGGGCCGGCAGGTCGTGAATCTGCACGCCGATGCTTTCGATCGGCTCGTGCTTGCGGCGCCGGAACGCGATCGCGAAGTAGATGACGAAGCCGGTCACGTAGACAAAGATCGCATTGCCGATGATCGACATGAAACGAAACAGGAAGTCGATATCGGCTCCGCGGTCGGTGACGTTCAACGACGACGACGGCAGCAAGTAATCGAGCGGCAAGATGCCGATCAAGATCCCGGAGACGATGCCCAAAAGCGTCAGGCCGATCGTGACGGGCCAAAAGCCGGGGCCCATCCCCATCTTATGCGGCTCCGTTTGCAGTGCCAAGAAGTCTCCTTCGGACGTGCGGGTGCGCCCCCGAGCGGCCGCCATTCTTACTACCGTGCGCGTATTAGACTCTAGCGCCGAGAGCCCCCGTTTCGGTGCCGGAATACATGATAGCGGGACCGGCCGAAACCCCGCTACGTCTTTTGCACGGCCTCAGCGAATCGGCGCGTCAGCGCGTCGACGTTGGTGATCGCGGTTCCGACGACCACCGTGCTCGCTCCGGCGCCGAAGGCGCCGCACGCTTGTTCGGGCGTCGCGATGCCGCCTTCGCAGACGACGAACGGGTGCAGTCGGGCCAGAGCGGCAACCAGGTCGAGCGCGGGGAGCGTGCACCCGGCGGTTTCCGCCGTGTAGCCGGCGAGGGTCGTCGCCACGAGATCGACTCCCGCGGCAGCTGCGGCTCGCCCGTCATCGGCGAGGGCGCAGTCGGCCATGGCGAGCCGGCCCGCCCGTTGAGCGGCGGCCGTCAAGCCGGCGGTGCTCGCCCCGCTCGCGCGCGAGCGTCCGGTCGCATCGAAAGCGACGATCTCGGCTCCGGCGGCCGCGATCGCCGCGACCTCTTCGAGGCTCGTCGTAATGTAGGGCCGGGACGCCGAGGCATCGCGCTTGGTCAGGCCGATGATCGGAACGTCGACGGCCGCTCGAACCGCGCGAATGTTGTCGATCCCCTCGATGCGCACGGCGGCCGCACCGTTTTGCACGACGCAGCGGGCCAAGAGGGCGATCGTGCGCGGCTCGGCGAGTGGCGAACCCGGCTCGGCTTGCACCGAGACGACGAGCCGGCCGCGCAGAAGCTCGAGCGTTTTCAGGCGCGCGCCTCGAGCAGCGAGCCGACATCGATTCGCGCCTCGCGATAGGCGAGACGCAGGGCGCCGAGCGTCCCGTCTTCCTTCGGCCGCACGATCGTCGCCGCAGGTTCCAGCCCGCGCATCGCCCACTTCCAATGGTCGACCAGATCCGGGTCGGCGAAGACGCCGCCTCCCGGCGCGATCGCGAGCTTGCGCGAACTGCCGAGCCGGCGATGAACGACGTGCGCCAAACGCGCGAGCATGCCGGCCGTCTCGCGCCGAATCTCGCCCGCGTCGCGATCGCCGTCGCGCGCGGCCGCCAGAACGGCGGGCGCAAAGCTCGCGAGCATCGCGCGCGTGATCTCACCGTGCGCCACACCATGTTGCAACGCGCGTAACGACGCCACGCCGAAATGGGTGGTCGCGAGCGGGCCGAGCCCGGGCGGCGAACCGAAGTCTTCGTCGCGCATGGCGCGTGCGATCGCTTCGCGCGCGATCCAAAACGCGCTTCCCTCATCGCCGAAGAGATAGCCCCAGCCGCCGGCTCGGGCGCGCAGGCCCTCGTCGTTGGTGCCGAAGGCGACGCTACCCGTTCCGGCAATCACGAGGATTCCGGGGCCGCCGCCGAACGCGCCGGCGTGTGCGACCTCCGTATCGTGCAAGACGCGAAACGCTTCGTGCGCCGTCTGCAAGTCGGGCCGATGCGAGTGGCCTTCATCGAATCCGCTGAGGCCTGCGGCGATGGCCGTGAAGCCCGTATCGGGCGGTAATCCGGCCGAGCCCAGCGCATCGGTCAGCACGCGATCCAACACATTCGCTTGACGCGCCGAGCCGCGCGTTTCGCCGACCAAGTCCGCGGGCGCGCCGCTCGCACGCGCGAGCACGGTGCCGAACTCGTCCCCGATCGCGCAGTTGGTCGAGCTCTGACCACCGTCGATACCGGCGCAATACTTCATCTCGAAGCCCCGCGCAGAGCAGCTTCGAAGATGCGCGGATCGTCGCCGCAGACCGCGTGCGCGAATGTATGCGCCGACGCTTCCGAGGCGCCGGGAACGCGCACGTGATGCAGTTCGTGCAAGACGGCGCAGGTTGCGAAGCGCGTCGCGAAGCGGGCACCGTGCGTCGCGCGCAGACGGCGCAGCACGTGCAGGTTGACGGCGATCGTCTCCGTCTCGGGATCGTATTCCGAGAAGAGGGCGCTTCCGGCCCACTCGCCGAGATCGTCAAAGCGGACGCGCACGGCTCTCACGCGACCGGTGCCGGGCGGCGCAGATCAACGCCGTCGCGCGTCAATCGTTCGCGTAACGCATGCGTATCGACGTCGCGCGGCCGCACGCCGGCCGCGACCGCCAAGGCCGCAGCAGTTCCGGCGCCTTGTCCGAGCGTCATCACGGTTGGCGTCAAGCGCGTCGAAGCGAGCGCCTCGTGCGTCGTCGAGATGCAGCGGCCGGCGACGAGCAGCCCGTCGACGCTCGCCGGAACGAGACAGCGGTAGGGAATCTCATAACTCGCGCCCGGCGCCAGACGAAACGTCGTCGTTCCGCTACCCGACGGATTGTGAATATCGATCGGGTACGCACTGCGTGCGATCGCGTCGTCGAACGTCCGCGCTTGCAGCACGTCGTCGCGCGTCAAGGTGTACTCGCCGACGATGCGGCGCGATTCGCGGATGCCGATCTGGGTCGCGGTCGCCGCCAAGCGGCAATCTTCGAAACCAGGGACGTCGCCCTTGAAGAACGCCACGAGTTCGGGCACCTGTCCGCGCGCCTCGATCTCGGCGCGGGTGAGATCGTCAGGATCGAGTGGATCGATGTCCACGACGCGCGTCATGTTGACGGTGACTTCATCCGGGTACGGCGTTGCAAAGAACGAGACCAACTCGCGCGGAACGCTCACGTCGCCGCGCGCGCGCGCGGCGTTCCACAATTCGTACAAACCGGCGACCGCGGTCAGCGCTTGCGCGTTGCGCGCCTCGGGCGCCAGGCTCGTGCGCATCTGATCGGCCCGCTCGCGCACGTACTCGGCCGTGCGCGCCAGATCGACGTGACTCAGCCGAAACATCAGACTCGCGGGCTGCACGCGTCCCTTCGCATCGCCCTGTTGCACCGCGACGCCGGCCGAGGCCGCGACGTAGGCATCGGCCGTCGCGTCGATCGTGATCGTCGCACGTTCTTCGCGCGGACCGGCGACGGTTGCGAAACGCGCGCCGCTGACAACCCCACCGGAATCTTTCAAAGCGTCGAGCACGTATGCGTGCAGCAGCAGCTCGACGCCCGCTTCGCGCATCATTTCAAAGAGCAGCGCCTTGTGCATTTCGGGGTCGAACGGCGTGATCGTCGGGACGTAATCCGACGCGTCACCGATGTGTCCGGGCGAGCCACCGCGCGCGATGAGCCGCTCGACCATCTCCTGCGCAATGCCGCCGACGATCCGCTCGCTGCCCGAATGGAACGTCATCCACGGTCCGACCATCCCGGCGGTCGCCGTTCCGCCCAAGAACCCGTAGCGTTCGACGAGGCGCGTGCGCGCGCCGCAGCGCGCCGCGGCGAGTGCCGCAGCGCAACCGGCATTGCCGCCGCCGACCACCAACACGTCGTGCTGCATTGCCGGGGCCTTCGCCGACCCCGGCACGGGCGCCCGCGCGGTGACGGTCTTAGGTCAGGTCTTCTGACAGAGCGAGTGAATCGCGGCTTCAGCCTGCGGATCGGCACTGACGCTCGTCGGTCTCGCGTAGACGGCGACGTACCGGTCGCTGCCGTAGGAGGTGGTGATGATTTCAATATCCGACTGATCGCCGGCCTTGTTGGTCCCGCTCGATTCGAGATAGTTCGCCTTTTGATTGCCGCAGATCGTAATCTCTGCGGCCGTCTTCACTTTCGCGCCCTTGTAGTTGAGGTCCGAAAGCGACGATGTCATCGCGAGCTTCTTGTCGGTGCCCGGCTTCTCGGTCACCTTGACCAGGAAGATGCTCTCCTTCGATCCGCCCTTGGGATCCTTAAGCCACACCTGAAAGCCGAAGAGACTCGGCGTCGACGTCCAGCCGTCCGGAGCTTTAAATACCAGCGATTGGGTCGGGCTTGGACCGCACCCCGCGAGAGCGGTCGCACACGCCAAGACCACCGGTAGCAAAGCACGGTACTTCATGGTTCCTCCGTTCGGCTGTCGGTTGGTAGTACCGTTCGCCGTCCGGATTGTTTCCGCTTCCGGCTAGCAGCCCCCAAGCGCCATCGCCGTTTTCCCGTGATCGGCGGCGCGCGCGAGGTCGCTTCCAACCAGCTCGTCCCCGGGCAGCGCGTCGAAGACGTCTTGGCGCAACTCGAACGCCGCTAAGAAATCGCCGGTGTCGAGCACGTTAGTGATTCCGTACGAATTGGACGTAGAGCCGGTGAACCCGTTGCCGGTGCCGTTACCGGTGTCCGACGGCAGCGTGACGTTCGTATAGACCGGCTGCTCCGCGAATTTCGCGTACTTGCTCGAGAGCTTGCGGGCCAGATCCATCTGGCGACCCTTGGCTCCGTTGATGGCGTCGACGAACGCAACCAGTTCATCGTGCCGCGCACTATCGGTCGGAATCGACTTCAACTGTTCGAGTTCGGCTCGGCCGGCGAGCGACAGATCGGCGAGGCGATTGAGGTCTTGCTCGAGCCGGCGAACCGACAGGTACTTGTTGAGTTCGTCGCCCGACTTGGCGTTGCGGAAATCTTGCACGGTGTCGAGCAACGCGGCCTCAAAGGTAATCGCCGAGCCGACACCGAGCGCGGCGTGTTCGAGAAACGCGCGGCAGAACGGCGTGCGCGCTTTGATGCGTCCGATCTCGCGCAGCGGTTCGATAACGCTTACGGCAAACGGAACGGGTGTCGCGCGCGGCGTCGCGCCCGAATCTCCCGCGCTCGCCGGCAGTGTGTTGGCCGCCGCCAGCGCGAGCGACAGCGCCATACCCGCAAGCGCCAATCCACCGAGCCGAGCCGCCAGTACCACACGCATTGTGAAGCCTCCAGGTTTCCCGAAATTCTCGCCTTCAGCTTACGCCTTTATGCTGAATCTTGCCTGAAAGCCGGATGAAACCGTCCGAGGCCGCCCGGCAACTGGAGGCTCTAGAGCGCACAAATCGAACGTATGTTCGATGCTTGCCGAGCGCCCCCGCTACATCGAAATTGGCTGCAAGTCGGTTCTGAACCGCGTCTCCGGCATGCCCTTCGATTGGTCGATCAACCCCTACCGGGGCTGCTTCCATCGCTGCGTCTTCTGCTACGCGCGCCGCACGCACACGTTCTTGGACCAGAACGGGAAGGACGACTGGGGCTCGACGATCTTCGTCAAGACGAACGCCGCCGCGGTCATCCGCGCCGAACTCGCCAAACCGACGTGGCTCGGCGAGCACGTCGCGATCGGCACCGCGACCGATCCGTACCAGTCCGCCGAAGGCAGCTATCGGATCACGCGCGCCATCCTGATCGAATTGACGCGCGCCCGTACGCCCGCGCACATCATCACACGCTCGCCGCTCGTCATCCGTGACAGCGACGTGCTGCAAGACCTCGCTCGCGCCGCCGGCGTCAGCGTCGCCTTCAGTCTACCGACCCTCAATGCCGAACTTGCCAAGAAAATCGAGCCAACGGTCGCGCCACCTGCGCAGCGTCTACGCGCAATGCGAACGCTAGCGAAGGCCGGCATTCGCACCGGTATCGCGATCGCGCCGGTGCTTCCGTTCCTCACCGACAGCGTCGACGAACTCCGCGCGGTCTACCGCGCCGCCGCCGACAACGGCGCGAGCTTCGCATGGGACGGCGTTCTCAACCTCGGCGAGATCGCGCGCGACACCTACTTCGAGTTTCTGCGGACGTATTATCCGGAACTGGTCGACAGATACAACGCGCTTTACGCCGGCAAGTATCCCGCGGCAACATATACCAAAACCGTTCAATCGCGCGCGCGGATCGCCCGATCCGGCATCAGCTTCGATCCGCCTGAAGGTATCGTTAGCACGCCCGCGCGGGTCCAGCTCTCGTTGATCTGACGGGAAGGAGTTCCACGCCGAGCTTTAACCGGAAAAACGGCGGCACAGGGCATCGTGGCGAAGATACATCGGGAAACTCCGCCCCCTATTCGCTGCACGGGACACGAGCACGATGAATCAACGACCTCGAATTGACGTCGCATCGGCCGCCTCGAGGCGCCGCTTCTTCCTGACCCGCGCTGCGCGCTTGAACACACGAGGGGCGGGCAGCGACATGAGCTTTCTCATGGAGATGCCGCGTACGATGAACGGAGAGACTCGCGTGGTAGAGAATATCTTCGGAGGACTCCCCGTGTTCTTAATCGGAGCCTTCGCTGCCGCAGCGTACGCGCCGGAACGTTACACAAAGGACGTCGATTACTTCGTAGCGGCAGAAAATTACGAGGATGCGCAAGACCGCCTTCGAGCCTCCGAGTGGGAGGTAACGCGCGCCTTGCGCTTCCCGAATGCGGCCCTCGGCCTCCATGGAAGCGCGTGGCGCTCACACGACGGAAATCACGAGATCGACCTGATCACAAGCGAGCAGATCTGGGTGCGCGAGGCATTCTCCGCGCCCGTCTCGCGATCCGCAAACGGAGAGCGCGTGATTCCACTGGCCTATCTCATCTTAATGAAGCTCGACTCGGCACGTGCGATCGATCAGGCCGACCTTGCGCGCGTCCTGGGCCGGCTTTCGCCGGATCGTCTTGAAGACGTCATTCGCACCGTAGAGCGGCACTACACCGATCCCAGCGCAGCGGAAGACCTGCGCCAGTATCACGCGATCGGCAAATGGGAATACGAAACCGGGACGCCACAGCACGATTCGCCCGACGGCGCAGAATAAACGCATTATCCCGAACCGGTCGGCAAGAACTACTTTGCGGGATGCGCTAGAAAACGATCGAGTTGCGATAGCTCTCGTCGGGCGGTGGCGCGTATGTTGAGCGCTTCTTGATAGAATTGCGATTTGGGCGGCTTGGATGTGTCTACGGTTACGGTTACGGGCATGTTGACTTTATTAAATGGACTGATATCGGGTCTGATATCGCCCCATTCGGTGACTTTGTCGATCCTCGAGATAGCGTCCGCGAATGCGGCGCGCCCCGCGCGGTATTCGCCGATGGCGACGTGCAGGCGGCCGATAACGACAGCGAGTTGCGCGGCGGTGAGCCGCGCGTAGTTCATACTCTCGGACTTTCCCGCGACCAGGCTCGCGGTCGCGCAATCGTCGTAGCCCTTAACTGCGAAGATCCCCTGCGCTATCGCATCGGCGACGAGGGCGTTGCGGTCGTTCATGAGCGCGTTAAAGCCACGCGTTGGTTCGGCGGCGGCGACGCATAAGACGTCCGAGTATTTAACCTGTGACGGACCGGGAGTACTCTGTGCGCCGGCAAGCTCGAGTGAGAGGGGCAGCAATAGCGCGCTGGACAGAACGAGCGTCGCGACGATCGTCCGCATCAAATATATCGCTTCATCCGAGGCCACCAACCGTTGAAGTCGCCTGTCGGTTGCGTGCAGAGGTAAATCGGCAAATCATTCTCGTCCGGCAGAACGTAATCGTTATGATATGTGGCAACCGCAACGACGCTCTTCCACTCGGTCTGTAAAAACTTCGGATCGAGGCCGATCGCGAGAACGACGTTGCCCGATGCGCCGTGCGTACCGTACAAGAAGTAGTTGTTGTGGCCGCTGAGCGCGCGCGGGAGGCCAAGTTTGGGACCGAAGAAATCGAGCGCGCTGGCTTGGCCGTAGTTGTATGTCAGGAACACGGCTTGCTTGCGCTGCTGTGACGGAAGCTTTTCGTAGGCCGCTTTCATCGTGCCGACGAGCGTGTCCCAGCCGAGTTCGTCGGCGAATTGTTGCGGGACGATCCCTTGCGGATGCTTTTCCATCTTGATGCCGCGCACGTCGAAGATGTGCTGGTATGCAATGAACGTCGGTAGCGGCAGCAGCGGGAATGCCTCGGGTGCGATTGCGAGACCGCCGGCGAGTAGCAGCCCCCCGTACGCGAACGCTAACCAGCGCCGCGGTTGGAGCACGCGTTCGATGACGACGGAGCCCGCTGCGATTAGGACCGGGTAGATCGGCGCGAGATAGTAGACTTTGGCTTGCAGCGCCAGATAAACGAGCGACAGAATGACGTACGTGAGGCCGAACCAGCGTAGCCTCGCTCCGCGCGGTGAGAAGAGCAGCGACCAGAGGCCGGCGATCCAAAGTGGAGCCGTGAGCGGGTTCATCATCAGCAGCTGTTGCAGGTAGAATGTCAGGGGATTGACCGAGACGTTCTTGTCGATGGCAGCATTGCGCAGCACTTCGAGCTGCGGCCAACCGTGCGCCGACTGCCAGATCAGGTTTGGAGCGGCGAGTAAGACCGCGATGACGACGGCGAACCAGGGACCGGGGCGCGCGAACGTGCGGCGATGCGAGGTGAAGACCATCGCGAGACAGGCACTGCCCATGTAAAAGAACATCGAGTACTTGTTGAGGAAGAGGAGGCCGACAACCAGACCGAGCGCCAGCCAGCGTAACGGGCGGTCGTCCGACTCGGCCTTCATGAAGAGATACGCGGCCGACATCCACAGCAGCGGCTCAAAGGCGTTCATCGTCAACAAGTTGCCGATCGCGAGGTAGAACGGCGCGAGGGCCAGGGCCAGCATTGCGAGCCCTTGCGCGAACAAACCGCCGCCGAGGCGACGCGCTACGCGCCCGGTGACGATCACAGTTGCGGCCGCGGCCGCCGCCGGTNNCGGCGGCTGATCGACGTAGCCCCACGCGAGATGGCGCGCGCACGAGATGAAATACAGCTCGTCGCGCTGATAGCCGTACGAGCCGCTCGTCGCGGCGTGGAGGACAAAGGTCGCAAGCCCGACGCTCGCCGCGAGGACGACCGCTAAATCCAGCCTGAAGGATTCACCGCGCGCGTTCCGGGATTGAGCGGCATGGTCGCCGGCTCTGACGCTCACAAGATCCTCTTTTGCCAAACGTTCGTCGAGACGCACCGCGTCTTCGAGCCGGAGGAGCTTCCCTGGCCGCAACTCGATGCCGATTCCATCGACCGGCTGCGCTCGATTCCCTTTTGGCCCGCCGCGCTGCGGGCCGAGCGCAACGCCGGCATCATGGTCACGCGTTTCGCCGAAACGCTCGCCGACCCGCTGATGCGCGAAGCGCTGGCGATGCAAGGCATCGAGGAGACGCGCCACGGGCGTCTACTGGCCGAGATGCTGAAGCGGTACGGGATTCCGGTCGACGTGCCGGCACAAGAGACGCTCGACTGTTCGGAGCGCGCCTTCATCGATTTCGGCTACGAGGAATGCATCGACTCATTCTTTGGCTTCGGCATCTTTGGATTAGCGCGGCAGATCCAACTCTTCGTCCCCACCCTCACCGACATCTTCGAATACGTTTTGCTCGAAGAGGCCCGGCATGTCACCTTCTTCGTCAACTGGATCGCATACGAGCGCATCCGGCGGGGTCGCGGCGCGATGGCCGTGCAGGCGCTTTCGACCGCGCTCGGCTACGTGCGCGCGGTGAAACGCATCGTCACCACCTTCGCACCGAGCGGCGGTTCGAAAGTGAAGGGCGTCGGGTTCGGCGCGGAAGGTGCTTTCAAGATGTTTGGCGGCGTCACGTGGCGTTCGTTTCTGCAATCCTGCGTCGGCGAAAACGACCGCTATCTCGCGGCGATGGACGCGCAACTGATCCGTCCGCGCGTCCTGCCGGCGATCGCACGCATGGCCCTCGGCCTGCCGTCGTTCGGCCGGCGGCCCGTTGTGGCATCTTCGCCCTCAGCCTAGCCGGCGATCTACTTCAGAATCTTCTCCATCGCCATCACATCGACGAAGCGGCCAGCAACGCCGAACCGATGCTGCAGACCGGATAGCCGGCTCGAAGCGCTCGGTCATCGTCTAGGCTCGACGCTGCACGAGCACGATGTGGACCTGGGTCGCCGGGTCCAGGCCGCGTAACTCTTCTTGCGCGAGCGCGACAACGTGCGCGGCCTCGGCCAGCGCGCCGAGGTTGGCGATGCGCCGGCGGTACACGAGATAGACTTCGGGAAGCGCGCGGCCGACGTCGCCGAACGACGTCGCGTCCTCGAGCGCGCCGGCGAGCGCGTTCTCGATTGCGCCGGCTTTGACCGAATGCAGTTTCATGCGCAACGCGGTCAGACGTACGACGCCGGCTGCATCGACGACGCAAGCATCGCGCGTGCCCCGGCGCGGCTCGGTCAGATAGACCGCGAGCGACTCAGTTCCAGCCGCGCGTTCGAGCGCCGCGGCCGGAACGCGCAGCGCGCGCACGGCGGCCGCGAGCCGCTCGTCCTCGGACGCTTCGCGCAACGCACGTTCGCCGGCGACCGTCGCGGTCGCGCCGGAGGCGGTCGCACGCACGAGGTTACGGCGCGTATCGATCTCGACGACGGTCTCGACCAATTCGGGTGCGGCGCCGGCCGCGACGACGCGCTCGATCGCTTCACGCCGCACCGCGATCACATCTTCGGGCGTGGGACTCGGAATCGTGCGCTCCACCACGTCGCGCACCAGCGCCAGCGCGACGCCGAGCGGGGATATGACCTCGGCATCGCGCGCAATGCGATGCTCGAAGTGCAGCCTCTCGGCTGCGAACGGAACGAGCGCGGCGGCAGCGCCGCCGCCGCCGACGAGTTCGAGCGTACGCGGATCGAGTTCGTAGTCATCGATCAGTTCCTCGATCGCCGCCCGTAGTTTGCCGGTCGCGCGATCGAGCAGGGCGCGCGCCAATACCTCGGCCGAACAGCCGATGCGTTCGCCGGCCAGACCGAAGGCGATTCGTGCACTCTCCGCGTCGGCCCGCGCAAACGCTTCGAGCGGAACGTATCCCAAAAGATTGGCGGCGCAGGTCGGCGTCAGCCCGCAGCGCGAGCCATCGGCGAGTTCGAGGGCGACGTAGTCGTCGGGATCGCCGGGTTGCGGACGAACGAACGTGACGGTTGCGCCGCGCAAGGCCGCAGGCGGCGTGAACGACGCATAGCCGAGCCCCGCGATGTGCGCCGAGCGCGGCCCCACGTCGCGCAGCGCCCCAAGTCCGCGCCCACGCGGATCGAGACGCAGCAGGCTGCCACCCGCAATCGCGAGCGTGCGCACGTCGAGCGTGCGCAGCATCGTGCGATGTCCGCCGACGCGCGCCGGGCGCATCTGCGGCAAGCCGCGGCGAATGACCGAACAATCGGCGCTGGTTCCCCCGACCTCGATGAAGATGCCGTCGGTGACATTCTCGTGCAGCAGGGCTCCCGCAATCCCCGCGGCGGGACCCGAGAGCATCGTGAGAATCGGCCGGCGTGCAACTTCGCGCACATCCATGACGCCCCCGTCGCTGCGCATGATCATGAGCGGCACGCCGATCCCGGCCCGCTCGACCGCCGCCGCCGTCATCTCGGCCGTGCGCACCATCGTCGGCAAGATCGCGGCGTTCAAGACGGCCGTGCGCGTGCGCGCGCGCAATCCGTACATCGACGACACCTCGTGACCGGAGGTCGCGTGCAAACCACGTTCGCGCACGAGCGCCGTCGCTTGACGTTCGTAGACCGGATGATCGACGCCGAATGCCTCGCTCGCGGCAATCGCCTCGACACCGAGCGACTCCAGTTGCTCGACCGCTCGCGCCAGCGCCGCACCGTCGCCGGTCCGCGCGTACGAGAGGTGCGGCGCGAGCACAGCATTCTCGCCGAGGCGAATCGGCGGCACGCGCAGTTGTGCGCGCGCGAACGGATCGAAGCGTCCGTGCAGCGCGACGATGCCGACGCGCGCCACGTCGCCTTCCAGGAGCGCGTTGGTAGCTTGCGTCGTCGAGTGCGCGATGAAGCCGATCCGCTCCGCGTCGATGCCGGGAGTCGCGAGCAGGCGCTGCAAACCCTCGACGATGCCGGCGGCGACGCCTTCGGCTGCGGTATGCGTCGTCGGAACTTTGATACGCGCGACGATCTCACGCGTCGTCGCGTCGACGGCGACGACATCGGTAAACGTCCCTCCCACGTCGATCCCGACGCGCAGCGCGTTCACGTTCAGGGCGCCCGGTATGGCGCGCCGAGCGTCACCGTCAGTTCGTCCCTGCCGCGCGTGATCCCGAAGACGTGCGGTTGACCATCGAACGCGCGCCGCTGCGTTTGAAAGGTCCCGTATTCCCACCAAAACTTGCCGTCGAGTTTATCGACGACGTCGTTCGTGCGCAGCCCGGCAGCGTACGCGGGACCGCCGGGCCGGACGTACGCGCGCATTTGGCCATCGTTCGTCTTGAACAGCGAGTAGAAGTAGGTCGGCCCCGAGCCGGGCTCGTAAGCGAGTCCCGTCGTAAAGAGCGCATCGGCGAACTGCGCACGATCGACCATCCAGGTGTGCATGCGAAAGAGCGCGGCGAGTGCCGCCTCAGCGACGGGCGCGTTCGAAACGAGCGGGCGCGGATCGTCCCGGACGACGTGCCATTCGAGAACCGGCCAGCCGGCGCAATCGCTCAGTTCGAGACCCGTATCGAAATCGTCGCGCGTGCCGGGCGCCCCGTAGAGTTGCGCGCGAACGAGCAGCACGGCGGCGTACGTCGCCGTCGCACAGTCGCGCGCGGCCGGGATGGCGTCGAGCCGCACCACCCGGTAGCCGCTCCATCCGCGCGATACCTGACGATAGATCGCCTCCGCGCCCGTTGCCGAGAGATCGTCGCCGGCAGCAACCACGGCCAGCGTGCGCGCGGCCTCCGGCGGCGCGAACAGGCCGGGCGGCGCACTCGCCATGAGCGTCGCGGCCGCAGCAGCCGTGGTCGGCGCAAACGGAGCGACCCCGAAGAGCGAGCCGCCGAACACAACGGCCGCAATCGCCGCGAGCGTTGCGACGCCGACTTGGAACGGCAGGGTGAGCTTCGCGATCTCGTCGACGTGCACGCCGGTAAAGTTCGCGACCCATACGTTCTGCGTGTTGGTGGGATCGCAGACATTTTGAACCTGCACGACCGCCATGACGGCCGCGACCAGCATCGCCGCCGGCAATATCCCAAGGCCCGCTAGGACGGTGTAGACGGCGATACCGACGCCGAACGGGTTGAGCGGCCCGCGATAGAGCGCAAGCGGGCTGAGCAAGCCGAACAGCACGACGTACGCAACGGCGTTGCGCGGAGCGATCGCGGTCACGACCGGCGCGAGCGCCGCTTTGACGCTGGGCAAGCCCGTCGCCGCGAGCAGCATGCCGATGCCCATGAAGAGCACGACGGCCGGCGCGACGTCTTCGACGCCGCGAATCGCGCTTGCGACGAGTGTCGCGATTGCGTCGCGCGGACGCGTCGTCAACACGCCGTACAGGGCTGCGAGCGCGAATGCAACGATCGGGTTCATGTGCAGAAAGTAGTAGAGCAGGATCGGAATCACGGGCGTGGCGAGTGCGACGAGAGGCGCGCGTCGTCGCGCGATTGGTTCCTCGGCCGGCAAAGCCCAAGTTGCATAGCCGCGCGAACTTCGAAACCGCACCAGCGCGAACGCGAGCAGCGCGACGAGATCAATCGCCGCCAGCACGAGAGCATAAGGTTGCATCGTCTTCTGCTCGACGTGGAAGGTGGTCGTATAGAACGTCCACTGCGTAATGTTAAAGATGAAGCCCAGAGCGAATGCGAGCATGAAAAGCGTGGCTGCCGTGCGACGCGGGACGCCGATCGTCAGCATGATCGGCAGAACGATCGAACCGACCATGATGATCGCGCCGAGCCCGGCGAGCGACGTGAAGAGTAGCGCGACGGCGGCGCAGAGCGCCAGCGCCAAAAGCGGCGGATTGTCGCCGCCGAATTCGGCCGCGTAGTTCACGATCGTCTCCGCGATCCCGGTTGAAAGCGTCACGCGCGAAAGCAACGCTCCGAAAATGACCGTCACGAAGACGACCGCGAGCTTGACCGAACCGTCGACGGCAACGATCGCGAGCCCGGCCGGTCCCGCGCCGGCGATCGCGGCCAGCGCCAACGCCATCAACGGTACGGCCAGGAGCGCGGGCAAGATGCGCGCATACATCAGTGCCGCGCAGAGCGCGAACACCGCGAGCATACCGATCCCGATCATCGCTCGCCCCGCCGCATCTGGCCGAGCGTTCTCGGCCGCTCCCGCCGAGCCCCTGGGAAGGCGGCCTCCTCAGTAGTTTTACGGACTCGTCGTCCGCCCGAGCCTGATAGGATGACCGCATGAATGAGACCGAGCGCCTCAAGGATTTCATTACGACCGCCAAGGCGCGGGGCGTCAGCGACGAATTCGTCGTCTCGCTGCTGCGTCAAAACGGCTGGTCGGAACGGCGGATCTATCAGGCCTTCTCGACGTACTACGAGGGCATCCTCGGTGCCCCGCTCCCTAGTCGCGGCGGAGCGATCGAATACGCCGGCGACGCATTTCTGTACCTCCTCGCGTTCATCTCGCTGAGCTCTTGGACGTATGCGCTCGGCCATCTCTTTTTCGTTTTCATCGATCGCTGGTACCCGAGCGGCCTCGACAGTTCGTACGCTCTCGTCTCGTTCCGGCAATCGGTCACCTACGAGCTCGCGACCATCATCGTCGCCTTTCCCATCTTCCTGTTCGTCAGCCGCGCGATCTCGAGCGGCCTGGCTCGCCACGCCGAACGGGCCGAATCGGGCGTTCGGAAATGGCTGATCTACATCGCTCTCGTCATCGCCTCGGTAACGCTCGTCGGCGACGCGATTTGGTTTCTCAATTCGTTCTTGCAGGGCGATCTCACGACGCGCTTCGTGTTGAAGTCCCTCGTGCTCTCCCTGATAGCGGGAAGCATCTTCGGATACTACATGAGCGCCGTGCGCGGCCCGGCCGTGTCGCGGCCACGCGAAATCGCATTCGCGGGCCTCGCACTCGCCGGGGTCGTGCTCGCCCTGGTCGTCGGGTTCTCCGATGTGGGTAATCCGGCACATATGCGTGCGCTCGGCAACGATCAACGGCGCGTTCGTTCGCTCGCTGACATCGCCGATTCAATCCACGAGAATCATTCGGGAGCATCCGGAGCGCCCAACTCGCTGGTGGATATCGGCAGACTGAACAGCCGACTCGAGACCACCGATCCCGCGACCGGTTCCACGTACGACTATGTCAAGCTCAAGAATGCGGCGTACGAACTGTGCGCAACCTTCGAGACCGAGGATCGCGGCAAAGGCAGCGGGGCTTTCGCGCACGGGGAAGGACGAACGTGCTTCAAGCTCAATGCCAATCATTCGTACGCCATCCCGTACAACTACTATAACTATTGGGGTCCCTAGCGCCTCACGCCAAGAACTGTTAGCGCGCCGGCGTTAGTCCGAGCGCCTCATCAAACGTCGGCAACACCTTGCGATCGACGTAGCCGTCGTAGGTCGCGGCGTTGATGCGGTCGGCGCGCTCGATCGCCCGTTGCGCGGCGAGGTGATAGCGCTCTAAGACGCTCGCTTCATGGCTCGCGCGGTTCTCGTATTCCCAGGCGGTGCGCGTCAGCGGTTCGAGCTCGAGCATCGTATCGCGCATCTCCCAGAGAAGATACTTCGAGATGAAGAGTCCGCGAAAGACGTAGTCGTCGTGCTTGCCGTCCGCGTTGGCCCGCGCGTCGTCGTAATAGGAGCGTGCCTCAGCCGCGATCTGGAAATCGCGTGCCAGCGCATCGTAGCGCCGCGCTGCCAAATGCATGACGGCGGCCGCGTTGGCGTGCAGCGGCGGCGGCGCAGCGAGCCGCAGGTGCTCGATCACGGGTTCCACGGCTAGGCGAATTGCCGAAAGGTCGAGCGCCTTACCGATTCCGGCGAGGTTCGAATCGAACGGGTCGGACCAAAAAAGATAGTCGCCGTACTCGCGCGGGCTCTTGCGCAACAGATCGCGCGCCTTTCCGAGATTGGCGAAATCGGCGGCATAGCGCGGGTCGTCGACGCCGAAGAACGCGCTCGGGAAGTCGCGCGCGAAGCGCGCCCGATCGACGTCGCCTTGTTCCCAGGCACTCGCCGCGGCGTAGATGACCGGATACCAGGTCGCTTCGAAGAGCGTCTCGCCGTCGTCGTGCCAGACGGTTTGAAAGAGCCCGAGCACGTGCGAGCGCTTCCCTTCGCCGATAAAACGTCCGATGTTCGGTAGCGCCTGGTCGAGATCGGGATAGATCTCGTTCCAGTTGAGCGCGCCCGGCGCGACCATCTGCTCGAAGCCGCCTTTCGCGATCCGGTCGATGTACGGCTGATACGTTTTTTCGTTGCCGTAGTGCCAATTGACGAAGACGAGCCCCTTCGGCAGCAATCCGAAAAGTTCGGGATGCGCGGCTAATGCGTCGTCCCAGATCATCGGGCGCGCGCCCGATTTCGCGAGCACGTAGTTCGCCGTGTCGACGACGTGCTTCGTATAGACGGACCCCTCACCCGACGCCGCGACCAACGCCTTTGACTGCCCGCGGCCGAGATCGGATGGTTCGTCCGAACCGATGTGAAAAAATGGCGGTGAGTGCGACAGCGCGCCGAGTTCGTCGTCGATGAGGTCGCGAACGTACTTCTCGCCGTCGGGAGCTGCAGGCGAGATCAAGTAGCCGTGCGGCAACTCCGCCAGCGACGCATAACGCTCCCAGCGCAGCGTGTTGTGCATATGCGCGAAGGTCTGCTGTTCGGGGATCAGGGCAACGTGAAAGCGCCCGGCGTAGATCTGCAGTTCGCGAAGTTCGGCACCGGTCAGGCCATCGAGCGGCGCGGGCAGCGGATGTTTCGGATCGACGAAGACGTGTTCCATGTACGGCGAGTAACCATTCATCTTGAAGGCGGCGATCGTGCGAATCCGTTCCTCGAAATATCTTAATGTCGGCAGCGGCCCGCGCGAGACGTCGTCCGAGAGAATTCTCCAGCGTAGCGCGGGCGCGTCGGAGATCTCCACGCAGGGGATACGCCACGTTCCGTCGCTCGTACGTTGCGCCAATTGCGCGAGCGTCACGAAACCATAAAACCGGCCTTGCGGACCGTGACTATCGATCTCGATTTCGTCGCGGCTTACACGCAGGCGATACGACTGCTCGTCTCCGCCCGAACGATACGTGCCTTGCCAGAGGCGAACCGTCCGCGTCTTCGTCGCGCGGATGCCAAGCGGATTCCAGCGATCCGCGACGATCTCGCGCGCACCGGCGTCGCCGACTCGCGCGAGTTCGGTTACGACGTCGCCTGCGAGCGGGCCCCGGCACGACGGATCGCCGAGACGAATCTCGGCCGGACGCGGAGTCAGGCGCAGTCCCGGCTCGAAATCCGGCGACACCGCGGCAAGCGCGCTCGACGACGCGAACGTCACGAGCAACGCGAGGAGCGGCAACAACGGTCTCACGCCGTGCGCTTTGCCCCGCGCGCGGGAGGCTTCCTTCGCCGCGAGCGGCGAACGAGGCTCGATGACGCTCACCGCCATCGACTGGGCAGTCGTCGCCGCGTTCTTCGCGCTCAACTTCGGCATCGGACTTTACTACGCGCGTCGCGGCGGTAAGAGCCTTGGTGAGTTTTTCCTTTCAGGCCGAAGCGTCCCGTGGTGGCTCGCCGGCATCTCGATGGTCGCCACGACGTTCGCCGTCGACACGCCGCTGGCCGTGACGGGCTTTGTGACCCAACACGGCATCGCAGGCAACTGGGTCTGGTGGAGCTCGGTCATGTCGGGGATCCTGACCGTCTTCTTTTTTGCGAAGTTGTGGCGCCGCTCGGGCGTGCTGACCGATGTCGAGTTTATCGAACTGCGCTATAGCGGGAAAGCCGCTGCCGCATTGCGTCTGACACGCGCCATCTTCCAAGGCGTCATCGTCAACACGATCATTATGGGTTGGGTCAATCTGGCGATGGCCAAAGTGCTGGGCTTGACCTTACACGTACCGAAATTCGAGGCACTCGCGGTCTGCCTGCTTTTCACGACGCTCTACGTGATGATCAGCGGCCTGTGGGGAGTCTTGGTCACCGACGTTCTTCAATTTGCGGTAAAGATGTCGATGGCGATCGTGCTCGCCGTCGCAGCCGTCGCCGCGGTCGGCGGCATCGGCCCCATGCAAACGAAACTCGCCGTCATCGATGCGTCCCACAACGGCGGCGCGGGCGGCTCGGTGCTCGCGTTCTTCCCAACCTCGAACGAGGCGTGGCTGCCGCTCCTGACGTTCGTGACGTATATCGCGGTCCAATGGTGGGCTTCATCCTATCCCGGCGCCGAGCCGGGCGGCGGCGGCTATATCGCGCAGCGCATCTTCAGCGCGCGTAGCGAGACCGATTCGCTGGTCGCTACCCTCTTCTTCAACGTCGCGCACTATGCGCTACGTCCCTGGCCGTGGATTCTGGTCGCACTCGCCGCGCTGATCCTCTATCCGCATGGCGTAGCCGGGACCGACGGAAAAATCGACCCGGAACTCGGCTACGTCCAAACGATGATCGACTACTTACCGCCTTGGCTGCGCGGCCTCATGATCGCGGGTTTCCTAGCGGCCTACATGTCGACGATCGGCACGCATCTCAATCTGGGCGCGTCGTACCTCACCAACGACCTCTATCGGAGATTCATCCGCCCAGAAGCGAGCGACTCGCACTATGTGTTCGCTTCGCGGATCGCGACGGTCGTCGTGATGGTATTTGCGATCTTGGGCGCGTTCATGATGACCTCGGTCGGCGACGCCTGGAAGTACCTCTTCAACCTGACCGCCGGTGTGGGTCTGGTGATGATCTTGCGCTGGTACTGGTGGCGCGTCAACGCATGGAGCGAGATCTCCGCGCTGATCACCTCGATGGTCGTTTCCAATGCGCTGCTGTATTTCAAAGTCTTCACGGATGCCAATGCAACCGCCGAGACGTTGCTCGTCACGGTTCCCATCACAACGGCCGTCTGGTTCGCCGTCACATTCTTCACGCAACCGGAAACCGAAGCGACGCTCGTGCGCTTCTACGAGCGCGTTCGGCCGAGCGCGCTTGGCTGGAAGCCGATCGCGAAGCTCGCCGCGCCGGCGCCTGGCGTCGAGTCGCTCGGCCTCAACGCACTCGATTGGCTCGCGGGTTGCGGGCTTGTCTACGGCGCGCTCTTCGGCATCGGGAAGGTGATCTTCGGCGATCTCGTCACGGGCATCGCGTACCTCGCGGGCGCGGTGCTCTGCGGCGGATTGATCGCCTACAACGTCAATCGCACGCGGCAACCGGCGCCGCCGGTTACAGGACGCTTCGCCGAGCCGTAAACTCAGCGTCGATCGAGGTCGCCAAGGCGACGATCTCGGCCGGTGAAGCCGGCGCCACGCGATCGGCCAGTTCGATCAGGCGACGATCGATCTCGACCATCCGGCCAATCGTCTCGTCGCTCAGTTCGGCGTGTTGCAGCCTGACGACGAACGCTTGGTCGGCAAACTGGCATTGAATGATGACGGCATCGAGCGAGGCAAGCGTCGCCGCGTCCAACTGCTTTTCGTTGGCGCCGCGAAACTTAGCGAGCGCTTCGCCGACATAGGCGCGCACCCGGTCGTCGGTCGCGTGGCGCGTCTCCTCGTCGCCGTACGGTCCATAGCCCGCAATCGTATCGGTCAGAAAAGTAAGATTCTCCGTCATGTAGGAGCTCTTACCCAATTAATCACGGGGCGGTTTCGGACGGCTCGGCAAATCGCACCCGGCCGACGATCAGCGGCAGCAGCGCGCCCTGCAGGACGAGCGTTACGAATACGACCGCGAAGGTCCCGTGCAAGATGGCGTTGCGAGCTGGAAAATCGAGCGGTAGCCCAAGGGCCAGCGCCAGCGCCAGCCCTCCGCGCAGCCCGGCCAGCGCGATCGTCTGGCGCCACGGCGCTGCGCGTTCCGTTAGGTGTCGAAGCGGCACGAGCGCGTACGCCAGGATCGCACGCGCCACGACCACGGATGCGAGCACGGCGGCCAAGAGGACCGGCCGGCTCACGAATGCCTCGAGATTCAAGCTGAGTCCGACTAGCCAAAAGACTGCGGCGTTCGCAGCAAACGCGATCGCATCCCAAAAACGGTCCGCGGCGGCACCGGTAAAGCCCAAGCGACCGCCCGGTGTCCAGCGACGGACCACCATACCGGCAGCGACGCTCGCGAAGATTCCGGATCCGCCTACGGCGTTTGCAAAAACGAATGCGCCGTAGGCGAGCGCAACGGTGACGAGCACGGTCACGAGGTCCCCGCGAACCGCGCGAATCACGAACGCCGCAAGAGCTCCGCTGCCGATGCCGATGGCGATGCCGATGGTGCCGGCGGACAATGTTGCGGCCGCGACGGACCAGGCCCCGAGATGTGGGGTCGCAGCAAGCGCCGCGCCGGTCAGCGCGACGGTTAGAGCGGCGGCGACGCCGTCGTTCGCGATCGACTCGCCCTCGACGATCGAGAGCAGCGCCGGCGGAATAGCGATGCGGCGGAACAAACCAAGCACGGCGACGGGATCGGTCGCGGAGACTATCGCGCCGAGGACTAGCGCCGAAAGCCACGGCGTCGCGCCCGCGAAGTGCGCGCTCCCGCCGACGACGGCCGTCGTGAGCAACACGCCGGGCACCGCCAGCACTACGATCGGCAACCACGTCCTGCGCAAGAGGCTCGGATCGATTTCGAGCGCGCCTTCGAACAAGAGGGCCGGCAAGAATAGGTTAAGCACAGCAGGCGTAAGTTTGAAATGCAACGCCGGCGGAAGCACTGCGGCTTCGACGAGGCCAATCACGGTCAGCGCTATCAGCGCTGAAAAGCCGAAGCGTCGCGCGAGCCACGATGCGAAGAGCGGAACGCCGAACGCAACAATTCCGAGGAGCACCAGACCTGCTGTCATGACAAAGGCGAATCTTCGACAATCGCCGGCAGCACCTCGGCTTTGCGGCCCCGCACGACCGCATCGGCTCGCCGAAGCAAGCGCGGCCGGCCAGGGCGCCGGCGGCAGGCCTTCGCCGAACCAGACGAGGCCGGGGCGGAAGCGGCCGCCACAAGCGTGCTCGAAAGCGTCGAGCGCAATCCCGCCCCATCCGGACCCTTCTTCTCCGATCTTAACATCTGCGAATCCCCGGCTGGCGTTTGAGTTAGCGAGGGCCGATTTTCAGAAGGGACGAAACGAGCCGATGTGGATGACGCCAGCCTGCTCATGGGACGGGTCCGGGAACGAGATGCGGCGGCTTTTGAAGCCGTCTACGACGCGTTCTACCGGCTGGTGTACGGCATCGCAGTCCGAATGCTGGGCGACACGATGGCGGCTGAAGACCTAACGCAGGCCGTCTTCCTCAAGGTGTGGAGCTCGCCCGGCGCCTTCGCCGGGGGCAACTTCGGCGCGTGGATCGCCCGCGTGACGCGCAATCGCGCACTCGACGTCCTGCGGAGCCGCTCGTCGCGCGCCGAAGGCGAGATACCCGCCGACGTGCCGGCCGACGGCGAATTGGATGAAGCGGTCTTCGCGCAATTGGACGGTCAGCGCGTGCGCAGCGCGCTCGCGCACCTGCCCGATGAGCAGCGCTTGCCCATCGAACTCGGATTCTTCGGCGGGATCACGCACGAAGAGATCGCCAAGCGCACGGCAACACCGCTCGGTACCGTCAAGACGCGCATCCGCGCTGGATTGAAAAAACTGCGCTTCGAATTGGAAGGGAGCCTCGCGTGAACGGACACGACGACGCGTGGCTCGACTCGGTCGCCGTCTTGGCGCTCGGCGCGCTGCCGGAAAACGAAGCACGCGATCTGCGCACGCACATGCTGGACTGTGAGATTTGCCGGAACGAATACGCCGAGCTCCGAGTCGCAGCCGACGCACTCGCGCTGGCGGCGGAAGCGACGCCGCAAGAACTCGGCGGCGCGCAATGCGCGCGGCTCAAGGCGCGCGTCATGGACGCCGTCGAGACGGATCGCGGCCCCGCCGCGGCGCCCAGCGATTCGCGAGTTGTTCCGATGCGCTCGCGTGGGACCGCCCGCGTGTGGCTGCCCTACGCCGCCATCGCCGCGTCGCTGATCATCGCAACCTTCACCGGCTACAGCGCCTATACGACGCACGCCGAAAACGATGCGAATCGCCAGCAGATCGCGCTGCTGCAGGCGCGCGTCGACGCGCAGGAACGCGCCGCCGAAAACGCGCGCGCGGAACTTGCGCTCAATCAATCACGCCTCGCCGACCTGATCGCGCCCGGCTCCACGCAATTCGCCGTGCAGAACGGCGTCGTCGTGCGCAGCGGCGACCGCGTGCTGATCGCGTTACGCCGCTTGCCCACTTTGCCTAAAGGCAAGGTCTATCAGGCGTGGACGCTGCGCCGTGGTGCGAAAGCGGTCACGCCGAGCGTGACGTTCGTGCCGGATGCGACCGGTCTCGCGCTGGTCGAGTTGCCCGGCTCGGCGGCGACGTTCGCGGCCGTTGCCGTCAGTGTTGAGCCCGAAGGCGGCAGCAAGGCGCCGACCTCCAAGCCGAACTTCGTTCGACCATTGTCCTGAGCGCCTCCGCTTCATCTCTAGAACGGCTCACCGCCCCGCACGTACGCGAGGCCGTCGCGTTGCTCTCGCGCGCACCGTACGACAACGTCTACCTGCAATGGTTGATCGAGTCGGGCGAAACCGCGCCGAATTCCGCCATCTTTGTCGTTCGCAACGGCACTGGCGAAATCTCGGGGATCGCGTACGAAGGGCCGCAGATAGTGCTTGCCGCGAACGATGACGCGGCGATCGCAGCGTTCGCCGGCGCGCTCGGAAAAAACGGCGCGCCGCGCATGATCGTCTCGCCGCGGAGAACCGTCGAATATTTTTGGAAACTCGCCGAGCGGAATTTTCCCGCGCCTTCCGCGATTCGCACGTCGCAGCCGGTCTACGCGCTCGTCCGCGCCGATCTCGTCGCGCACCCCGCTCCCGGCGTCGGCCGAGCGACCCGCGCCGAAGCGGACGAAACCGTGCGCGAAGCTGCCCGGATGGCGTCGCGCGAACTCGGCGGTGATTCCGAACGCATCGATCCTGTCTTTCGGGCACGTGTCGAAGCCCGGATCGAGGCGGGGCGCGCCTGGCGCTACCGATTAGCCGACGGCAAGCTCGCATTTCAATGCGACGTCGGGCCGTTTAGCGCGCAGACCGCGCAACTGCAAGGCGTCTGGACGCCGCTCGCACTGCGTTCGAGCGGTCACGCGACGCGCGGTCTAGCCACGATCTGCGACCGCCTGTTCGACGAATACCCGTCGCTCTGTCTCTTTGTCAACGATTTCAACCAGGCCGCGATCGCCCTCTACGAGCGCGTCGGGTTCAAACGCGCGGGCGAGTTCGCATCGATCCTGTTCTAGCCGTCGCCTAAAGCGCGAGCACTTCGAGCGGCGTTTCGTACACGGCATCCGCCTCGCGCACGACGCGGTACGCGCGTGCGTTCGGGCGAGCGCTCGCGACCTTCGCCAGCTTACCGTCGACAAAATGCAGGCCGGCGCCGTCGTCGCACGCGATGCCGTCGCCGAGCGTGCCCTCGCGCACGAGCCGGTGGTACGACGGCCGGCGCTCCGCTTCGCCGTCGTAGTGCGGGCAGTTACTCCCCGGAAGAAATCCGAGTCCGTCGAGCGCGGTCAGGTCGCCCGCGACCGAATCGGTCACGCCGCCTTCGAACCAGCAGATCGAACCCGCACTCGAGCCGCAGAGCACGATCCCGTGCTCGTACGCCTCACGCAAGACCGTATCGAAGCCCCAGTTGCGCCAGACCGCCAGCATGCTGCGCGTATTGCCGCCGCCGACGTGGACGACGTCGAAGCCGAAGAGGTAAGCGCGCAGGTCGGCCGGCGTTCGCGCGAAGAAGCGCAGGACGCTCAGCGCCACGTTAAAGCGGCTATACGTCTCGAAGAACCGCGAGACGTAGATCGAGTCGTCGCCGCTCGCTGTGGGCACGAAGCAGACGCGAGGCTTCGGAACGCCGCTCGCCGCCAGGATATACTCTTCGAGCTTGAAGTTGCCGGCCTCGGGAGCGAGCATGCCGCCCATCGCAAATATCTGGCTCGGCATCAGCTACGGACCGGGAACGTTCCCGCACGGACTTCGCCCGCATACGTTTTCAATGCCTCGGTCGCGCTCGCGGCCAGTTCGGCGTAGCGTTTCGCAAACGGCGGCGCGTCGGCGTAGAGGCCGAGCGCATCGTGCAAGACGAGCACTTGCGCGTCGCAATCGGGTCCGCTTCCGATTCCGATCGTCGGAATTCCAAGCGAGGCCGTTATGCCGGCCGAAACCGCAGCGTCGACCATCTCCAGCACGACGGCGAACGCGCCCGCCGCTTCGACCGCGCGCGCGTCGCCCGAGAGCGCCTCCGCATCGCTCTTGCGGCGAAACCCGGCGTCATTTGCAGCAGTCTGCGGCAAGACGCCGATGTGCGCGCAGACCGGAATGCCGGCCGAGACGATCGCAGCGATGCGCGCCGCGGATCGAACGCCGCCCTCCAGCTTGACGCTGCCGGCACCGGCTTTCACGAGTGCCAGCGAAGCGCGCACTGCGTCGGCATCGCTCGCCTCGTAGGTTGCAAACGGCAGATCGGCGATCACGTGTGCACGCCGCGTGCCGCGCACCACAGCGCCCGTGTGGCGCACCATGTCCACGAGTTCGACCGGCGCCGTCGACGAGTAGCCGAGCACCACCATGCCGAGCGAATCGCCGACCAGCAACACGTCGATCCCGGCGTCTTCGGCGCAACGCGCAAAGGGCGCGTCGTACGCGGTCATGACCGGAAATCGCTCGCCTTTGCGGGTGCGGATCGCCGCGCTGGTCAGCCGCCGTTCGGAATTCATACTTCCGCGCTACGGCTCCGCGAAGCTCGGCACCTCGTTACCTGGGCGTCAGCCTCCCAATCTCGTCGAGCATACGCGCGTTTTCCGGAGTCGACACGCCGCACGCGCGTCCGCGCCGGACGATCGCGCCGGTGATTGCGTCGATCTCGGTCGGACGCTTGCGTTCGATATCTTGCAGCATCGACGATCGGTTCGGCGCCGTCGCGCGCGCGATGGCGAGCACGTATTCGCCCGGATCATCAAAGGGTAACGTGATACCCTCAGCCCGCGCAACCGCGGCGGCCTCGCGCGCCAGCGCGACGGCCAATGCGCCGGCAGCGTGGTTATCTGCAACGTAACCGTTCGGCTTGCCGGCGAGCGCCGTGATCGGGTTGAGCGCCGCGTTGACGACGGCTTTGGCCCACACGTGCGGCTCGATCGGCGACGCCTCCCGCGCAGCGAGCCCTGCCGTAGCCAACAGTGCGACCAGCTCGGCCAGATCGAATTCGCCCGCGTATTCCGCCGCCCAGCCGAGCGTCGTCGTTCCGAGACCGACGCGACGCGGCGCACCGGCGTCATCCCGATAGGCCGCCTCCGTCGTTGGAGCGAGCGCGATTGCGCGCGACGATCCGAGCGCTCTCGTGATCTGCGCGATCTGCTCGAGGCCGTTCTGCAGCGAGACGATCGGAACGCCGGCGCGTAGCACGCCGCGCAGCGGCTGCAAGGCGGCGATGGTATCGTACGTCTTCACGACGACGAGTACCACGTCGACGTCGGCCAAGGCAAGCGCCTGCACGCCGGCGCGTTCGGCGATCCGCAGGCTTGCGACGGGCCGCAGTGCCTCGGCGAAGACCGTGCCCAGCGCGCCCATTCCTACAATTCCGATCCGCATTCAGCCCGGCCTCGCCGGCGGCGGCTCCGTGCCTTTCACCGGCGCGTCACACTTTGCTGACATTCTCACAGCGCGTGCGCTCGTGACGTCAATCACGTAAAGCTTGTGCTCGTACGATAGGCCGCATCACACTCGTTTCAAAACTCGGATTAGACGTTAAACTGCTCGTCGCTTCTTACGATGAAGGTTGCATGAACGTATTTGTACGCTCTGCGTTTATCGCAGTTGCACTCCTGCTATCCGTCGCGGCGCCCGGAGCGGCGCAATCGACGACGCTCGCTAAGGCTGCCCCCGCAGACGAGTACTTCGGGCCGCTGAAGATGAGCATCCTGGGCATCCGCAACACGCTCAAAGACGAGTTCGTACGGCTGGAGTCGGCCGCGGACGTCGACACGGGGGACGCCTTCCGGCACGCCGCGTTCGTCGAAAAGTCGATCCGCGAATGGGAGCGCAAGTATCCGGCGGACAGTTGGCTGGCGCGCTCCGTTCTGGCGCTGCACCGGGTCTACGTCCGGATCGGGAGCGACGAAGCCGACCGCAGCGCAGCCCAAACCGCGGCCTGGCTGCTCGAGCGCTATCCCAATAGCCCGGAGGCCGCGCTGATTCGATCGGAGACCGGACGCTCGTAGGCTTAACCCGGCGAGATCGCGACCGCTCGTAACGCATACGAGCGCGCGTGCATCTCCTCGGCGTAATACACGCAATCGGGCGCGCCCGTCAGCGGGTGCCCGATCTGTTCGCCCATCGTATTCTCTTCGATCTCGATCTCGGTCGCCGCGAGCTGCCAGGGCCGGTGCGTGACCTCGCAGGAGACGAGCCGCGATCCATACGTGTTGAAAAAATGATACCGCTCGTGCAAGAACTCTTCCAGCGAGCCCGGCCGCGCCGCCGCCCCTTCGGCAGCGCGCCGGTAGCGTGCGCTGAAGCGGGCCGGCTTGGCGCGGCGCTGCGTCCGCTCGCTGCGGTACGCGATCGCGTCGGCGCCGGCGCGCAGATCGATGCGCGCGTCGAAGTACGGCAGCCCGGTCGTGAGCCGCGCCATGCGCACGACGACCGGACGGCTAGCATCGAGACTGAAAAAATAGATGCCGCGAAGGTTCCCCGCGCGCACGTAGGTGCGGAGATTGATCTCGCTGACCGGATCGAAGCCGGGTAAGACCGGAAGACCGCGCCCGTGTATTCCGGTCATGCGAAAAGGTACGATCGAGAGCCACGCATCGCCCTCGAATCGATCCAGCGTTAAGCCGCGCGGCAGCAGCGGTTCGAGCCGCGCGCCGTCCGCGCGCCAGTGCGCCATACACAGATCGCGCCACATCATATTGAGCAGCCAGGGTGCCTTCACAAGAAGCGCGCTTGCCATTCCGGTGAGGGCAGCGCACAACTCTGGCGCACACCGAACCAACGATAGCGGTTTTCGGCGACCCAACGGTACGCACCGTCGCGCATCGGTTGCGGCAAGGCAAGCAAGAGCGCAAGTACGGGCCAGGGCGGACGCAGCCGGCCCGCGATGCGCAGCGCGGCGTCGCTGTTCTCCCAAACCGTGTCGCCGTCGATCAAAATGATGCTCGCGAGACGTTCCGGCGAACGCTCTACACGGCGCAGCGCTTCGCGACCAACTTCAGACTGAAGCGAAGCGAAGCGAAACTCGCCGGCCGGATCGTTTTCCAAAATGATGCGAACGGCCCCGCTGCAAAGGTTGCACAGGCCGTCGAATAGCACGGTGGCCACACCCGGCGGTTGCGTTCGAAGAAGCAAGCGTCCTCCCGTATTGCCTCGTCGCTGGGTTCCGCGGCTCGCGCGTTGAAGAAGTTGCAACATGAAGAAGAGCCTTTGCCTCGCCGTACTCCTGAGCGCGCTTCCGATCTCGGCCGGCGCGGGTTCGACGCCGTCGCTCGGCCCCGTGGTCCATGCGAGCGAAGGCTGGATCAACGGCCCGCTCAGCGCCCGAGCGTTGCGCGGGAAGGTCGTGCTGGTAGATGTTTTCACGTTCGCCTGTTACAACTGCCGAAACGTTACACCCAACCTGCGCGCGCTCAGCCGGCAGCGCGCCGGCCAAGTCGTTATCGTCGGCATTCACAGTCCCGAGACGCCCTACGAGCAGAACCGCGCGAACGTCGTCACCAACCTGAGAGAGTTGGAGATCACCTGGCCCGTCGCGATCGACAACAGCTTTGCGCTGTGGCGCGCATATCGAGTCGACGCGTGGCCGACGCAACTGATCTTCGATCGGCATGGTCGTTGGAGAAAGACCGTCGTCGGCGACTCGCAAGACGATGTCGTCAATGCCGAAATCGCACAACTGGTGGCCGAAAAATGACGCGCTCGATCGTACTCGCCCTCGCCCTCGCCTTTCTTTCCGGCGTAACCGCTTCACCGGCTTCGGCCGCGCCGTCGCACCCAACCGAGACGGTCGTCCTGGCCGGCGGCTGCTTCTGGGGCATGGAAGGCGTCTTCGAGCAACTCAAGGGCGTCACGAGCGTCGTCTCCGGATACTCGGGCGGCGCGGCCGCGACCGCGCACTACGAGATGGTCAGCACGGGAACGACCGGCCACGCCGAATCGGTGGAGATCACCTTCGATCCATCGAGCGTCTCATTCGAGCGGCTACTCGACGTCTATTTTCTGGTCGCGCACGATCCGACCGAGTTGAATCGTCAAGGTCCCGACGATGGATCGCAATACCGTTCGGAGATCTTCTATACGACCGATCGTCAACGCGACGCCGCGACGGCGTACATTCGTCGCCTGACCGAAGCCAAGACGTACCACGACACGATCGTGACCAAGATCGCGCCGTTACAAGCCTTCTATCCGGCCGAAGAGTATCATCAGCACTTCATGGCGCGCAATCCTAACTATCCGTATATCGTGTACAACGACGCGCCGAAGGTCGTGCAGCTCAAGCGGCGCTTCCCCGAGCTTCTCAAGCGCACGTAAGCGCTCCGGCGCTCGCGGGTTCCCCAGCAAGCCGGAGTTAGCTTGGCGCCTCGGACTTGTGTTGCGCGTAGGAGCGCTTGTCGAAGTACCAGTCCGGCAGCGACGCAGGGAACTTAGTGTCGCGGAACTTGTAGTCGACTTCCTGACCGTCGCCGCTATAGTTGTCGCCGACGACTCCGTGGATATCCGTCACGATCGGATGGCCTTCGAGCGTTCCGATCGTGATCGTGAAGGTCACGCCGTAGACCGGGCCGCGGTCGATGAAGAGTTTGTCGGTCGCGACCAGCTTGCGTAGTTCGAAGGTCTTCTTGTCGGCGTAGATTTCGCGCAAGCGATTGCGATCCGGATCCCGCACCGGGATGACCGAGAGGTGCACGAGATCGCCCTCCTCCGCTAGCGCCTTGACCGTGTAGTCGAACTCGCCGGCGATACCGATCTCGCCGATGACCCGTAGCGGCGTCTGAGCGGGTTCCGGCGTCGGCACGAAGTTGTCGACCGTGTGAACCTTCGCAGGAGCCGGCTCGAACAAGTCGGCGGTCGGCGGGCCCGGATCCCACGGTTCGTTGAACGATGGGCGCTGGAACTCGAGATCGCCGCGATAGGTATCGCGGAAGACTTTTCGCGCGAGCGCCGCGCGATCGAGGCTGCGGGCCCAAATATGGTACGTGTAGCTGTTCACGAAGTCGGGGAAACCGTGATCGTCCTTTTGGGAACGAATCAGCGTATAGGTAATGAAGGGCGGCGGCGGACGATGCGAGCGGAAGACGCTGCGAATAATCGCGAGCACGCGCTGTGGCGTGGGCGTAGCGGTCGCTTCGGGAGCCGGAGCGACCGGCGTTGCCGGTGCGGCAACCGCAAGCGCGAGAGCGAACATCAGAGCAAAGGGCATAGCGAAGTATAAACTACGCGACGGGCGCCCCAAAAGCCCGCAGCATTCTTCTTTCCCTCATCCGGGCCTAAAGAAGACCAGGAACGCGGGGCAGAGCTTGGAAGCGCGAGGCATGGACAAGATCGAGGAACTCTTGCGGCTGCCGTCCCCGGCTCCGCGGCCGCAAGCGCNNTCGACGGAACGTATCTGTGGATGGGCTCGCTCGAGACGCATCGTTTGTATGCGATCGACCCGCGAACGTGGACCGTCGGCGACGAAGCGCAAGCGCCTGGTAAGCCCTACGGTATGACCGTCGTAGGTGACGAATTGCGCGTGCTCTGCAGCGAAGGGCCCGACGATAACCGGATCATCCGCCGTTTCATTCCGGGGCACGGCTTTCGCACGCAAGACGCGATCGCGTGCCCGGATGACACGGGTTCGCAGCTCGGCTTCGACGGCGATAGGCTCTACGTCAGCCAGTGGTACGAGAAGCGCATCCTCTCCATCGACGACCACGGCACGGTCGGCACGACGATCGACGTTCCGCGCGGAATCTGCGGACAAGTCGTCGTCGAAGGGCGCTTCTACCTGATCACCACCGACGACGAATCGACCGATGAGTACTGGCTGACGCGCGTCGATGCGCGCGGCGCGACGCCGAAGATCGACGACATCGCGCGCGTCGGCTTCAAAGCTCGCGCCTTGACCTACGACGGCGATCGCTTCTGGACCAATCATCGCGAGAACGATCAGGTCGTTGCGTTCGCGCGTCCCGCCGGAGCGTAGCTCCGTTCAGCGCGCGGCGTAACTAAATTTTCCCGACAGCCACTCGCAGACGCTGCCGTCGCGCATGACGAACGATTCGCAACCATCGACTTCAGCGTTGAAGTCGGCGTTGCGCGCTTTGGTAGCCGGCCAATCGACGGCGGTCTCCTGACGGGCTGCAGCGCGCGCTTTCTGGTACGAGAATTGCGGCGACTTGGCCAGCGCGTTGAGAGCGCTAGCCAAACGCTGCGCATCTTTCACTAGCGGCCGCTCAACACGTCGTCGTACCACTTTGCCATATCGGCCTTGAAGTGGACGAGCTCCGTCGGGTTGAGGTAGACCATGTGACCCGAGTGATAGAACCCGTAGCGGATGTGCGAGCGCAAGGGCGGCGCGAGGTTTAGGTGATCGAGGGTGTAGACCGTTGCGTAGTACGGCGTCGCGAAATCGTAACGTCCGTTCGCCGAGAAGACGCGCAGGTGCGGATTCTGCGACATCGCTCGGGCTAGGTCCGGCGCGACGTTTGCGGGCGGATCGTTGCCCGCGTGGTGCATATCCCAACGCGCGCCGAGTTGCTCGCCGTAGGCGGTCGGCCGGTACTGCAGGTAGGTCTTGTACTTGAGCGTCTCGCGGATATACCGGTTGAACGATCCGACGAACGCTCCCGCGATGCCGACGTCGGAGGGATCCCAGCTCCCGCGCTCGCTCAGCCCGTCGATATCGAACGTCATAAAACGCGAGTCGTACCGGCCGAGAATCGTCGCCTGATCGCGCAGCAGCTCTTTCTCGAAGCGCGTGTACGGAAGGCGCAGATTCGAGTCGCGGATGTATTGCTCGGAGACCCCCAAATACTCGTGCAGTCTCCGCACGACGCTCTCGTACTCGGCCGGGCTAAGATCGGCACCCTGCGCGAGCGCGTGCAGATACTCGCCGCCGGCGAAGGCTTCCACGTCGCGCAGGAACGCATCGAGACTTCGTCCGCGGCTCGCGGCCTTGTGATGGAACCACGCCGTCGCCGCCTCGGTCGGTAGGTACGTGACCGACGACCAATCGCCGCCGGCGATCGCCGGTCCGCCGAGCCCGAAGTTCAGGATCGACGAAAGCAGCACCACGCCGTTCATCTGCACGCCGGCATCTTGCAGCATCGCGACCAGCACGCAGTCGCGCGTCGTGCCGTAGCTCTCGCCGAAGAGAAACTTGGGTGAGTTCCAACGGTCGAATTTAGAGAGGTAGCGCTGAATGAACTGACTGAAGGCGCGGCCGTCCTGATCGACGCCCATGAAGTCCTTGGCCTCGCCCTTATCGATCACGCGGCTATAACCGGTGTTCGGCGCGTCGACGAAGACGAGATCGCTCTTGTCGATCAGGCTGGAAGCGTTTGGAATGAAATTGAAGGGCGCATTGCCCGTCGGCGCACCGTTCGCGGTCGCGACGCGCACGGGCGCAAACGAGCCCATGTGCAGCCAGACGGTCGAACTGCCGGGACCGCCGTTGTAGAAAAACGTCACGGGCCGGTGATTGTGGTCGGTATTATCTTTCGAGTACGCGACGTAGAACATCCGCGCCGTCGTCTCGTCTTTGTCGTTACGAAGGGTCAGCGTCCCCGCGCGCGCCGTGTAGGCGATGGCGTGGCCCCCGATGGTCACGCTGTGCTGCGTGACCGCATCGGCCATCGCCGGCGGCACGGTCGGCGTCGGTATGGGTGAGGGCGTCGCCCCGACCAGAATGAGCGCGGCGCCCAGCGCCAGGATTTTTTTCAGGCTCTCCACGTGCATCGCTCTCCTAGCGCTTGAGCGCGCTGTCGTACCAGCGCGACAGGTCTTGTTTGAATTGCGCCAGCGCGGGCTCGCTGAGATAGACCATGTGACCCGATTGATAGAAGCCAAACGTGATGTTCTTCTGTAAGGCCGGCGCGATGTTGAGATGCTTCAACGTGTACTCGGTCGCGAAATAGGGCGTCGCGAAATCGAAGTAGCCGTTCGCCGAGAAGACGCGCAGCGATGGGTTCTGGCTCATCGCGTCGGCTAGATCCGGCGCCACGTTGGTCGGCGCGCGCCGGCTGTGGGTGAAATCCCACGAGCCGCCGTCCATGCGAATCTGCGCGTAGACGCTCGTGCGATACTGCAGCGGGGTATCGTATTTCAGATCGATCCGGAGATACTGGTTGATCGCCGTCGTGTACGGCGCGTCGATCGACGACTCGGTCGCATCCCAGCGCGTGCTGGCGGCCGCCTGGTCGTAGTCATAGGTTTGATAGCGGCTATCCAGCCGGCCGACCACGATCCCCTCGGAACGCCGCAGCTCCTTGAGAAAACGCGAGTACTCGATGCGAATGCTCGCGTTGCGGACGTACTGTTCGGAGACTCCGAGATAGGCGCTCAGTTTGCGGACAACCGAAGCACGCTCCGCATCGCCGAGGCGATCGCCCTTCGAAAGGGCCGTCAGATACTCGCCCATCGCGAAGCGCTGGACGGCATCGAGGAACGCGGCCAAATCGGCCGGCTTGTTACGAATCTTGTTGTGGTACCACGCAGTCGCGGCTTCGGTCGGCAGATTGAACACGTAGGCCCAATCGCCGCCGCCGATCGGATCGCCGTTTCCGTAATCGAGACCGAAGTTCAAGATCGACGACAAGAGGACGACGCCGTTGAGCGCGATTCCCTGTTTTTGCAGCGCGTCGGCCAACGCGGCGGAACGCGTCGTACCGTAGCTTTCGCCAAAGAGAAACTTCGGCGAGTTCCAGCGATTGAAGCGCGTGATGTAGCGTTGCACGAACTGCGCGAACGCGGCCACATCCTGATCGACGCCGTAAAAGTCTTTCGGCTTTCCCGGATCGATGATGCGGCCGAAACCGGAGCCGGGCATATCGATGAAGACGAGATCGCTTTTGTCGAGCAGGCTGTACTGATTCTCGCCGATCCGATAGGGCGGCGGTCCCGACGGTGCGCCGTTGCCGGCGACGACGCGAACCGGTCCAAACGAACCCATGTGCAACCACATGCTCGCGCTGCCGGGGCCACCATTATAGATGAACGTTACCGGGCGGCTCATCGGATCGCCGCCCTCGACCGTATATGCAGCGTAGAATAAGCGCGCCGTCGTGCGCTCTTGATCGTTGCGTAGCGCGATCGTGCCGGCGCGCGCCGTATATGCAACCGCGCGACCATCGATCGTCACGCTGTGCTGCGTGACGGCATCCGGCGTCTCGGGAATCACGACGGGGGCAGTTTCACCCCCCGCGCTCGCAGCGGGCCGCGGCACGGCTCTCGCCGGCTGAGCGGTGGCGCCCGAAGGCAGCAACGGCCCGGCAAACGCGGCGAGCAATAGGAAACAAATGAGCTTCTTCACGGAGCGAGTCTCCCGTCTGGGGCCGCCTGGCGGCAGTACAAGCTACCCTTTTCCGGCTCTTATTGCGACACCCTTGCAGTAGCGCGCTGCTCGCCTTTTTCCCAGGTTCTTGGAATCTTGGAGGTGGTATCATGCAGATAAGGCCCGCAAGCCCCAGAGGTAACCACCGCAATGAATCTATTTTTGAAGAGTCCCGCACGAGTGCTCGCTATGACGCTGGCCGTGGCCGGCCTCATGCTCCCCGTCGTGGCCTCCGCACAACCCTCGTATGCGCAGCCTTCCAACGCAAGCTCTGATGAGACGATCCAAGGCCGGATCGCATCGATCGATGGAACGTTCAATCTGTCGCTCAGCGACGATCGCGGCTTCGTCGACAGCATCGAGTTGCATCAGGGAACGATCATCAACCCGACCGGCTTAACGCTGGCGGCGGGGATGAGCGTAACGATCACGGGCTATGCCGAGGGCTCGGTCTTCGAAGCCAACGAAATCGACACGCCCTACGACTATAGCGGCCCGGCACCCGTTCCGACCTACTACGGCGACGGCTGGTGGTATCCGGGTTACGAGTACGGATACGGTCCGTCGTTCCTGCTTAGCCTGAACTTCTTCGGCGGCGGGTATCACTTCGAACACCAGCGCTTCACGGGTCGTCCGTGGGATGGTCGCGGATTCTTCTCCGGACGTATCTACGTCCAGGGGCCGCGCGTGATCTTCAATGAGCGGCGCAGCTTCGTCGCACCGCGCAACGACTCGCGTTTCGTCGCACCGCGCGACAGCCGTTACGTCGCACCGCGCAACGATGTCCGCACCGTGCAGCAACGTAACGACACGCGTTTCGACTCGCGCTCCGGGTATAGCACGACGCGAACGGCGCCCCAGAGCTCGTATCGCTCGACGACGACGACGCGCACGTACCAAACGACCCGCGGCAATAGCGGCAACAGCGGCAACACCGGATCGCGTGGCAGCGCGCCCCGCAACGACTCCGGTTCGCGCAGTAGCTCGAGTTCGCACGGCTCAAGTTCGAGCAGCAGCTCCAGCTCGCACGTCGACAAACACCACAGCTAGCCGAACCTCTCCCGAGTGAGAACCGAAGCCGGGCCTTTTTCAGGGCCCGGCTTCCCTATTCGGCCCTATTCGCGTCCGGCGCGGCGAGATTAGCATGAGCGGACTCGCTCTCGGAGATCTGCCGGTTGCTTTCTCGCACGCGGCTCGTGCCGGCCGCACTGACGCTCGTCGTTACGCTGCTCCTGCCCGCGGCAACGCGGGCCGAGATTTCGTGCTCCGCGCCCGGTGCCGGGGGCCTGCGCCTCTGCACGGCCGGGATCGCGACCGGCGCGATCGCGACCGTTGCCAATCGCCAAGCGGAGACGCGCTGGTGCTGGGCCGCCACGATCTCGAACGTCTTTGGGTACTACGGTCATCCGGTCGCGCAAGCGCGGGTCGTCAAAGAGACCTACGGCCGCGTCGCCAACGTCGCCGGCTCCGAAGCCGCGATGGCGAGCGACCTCAACCGCACGTGGACCGACGATCGCGGTAAACGTTTTCAGGTTGTGGCGGATGACGTGCTCGCGCCGAGCGCCGCCGAGGAATTGGCCCGCGGCCGGCCGCTGATCGTAACGATGCGCAATCACGCCGTGATCCTGACCGGGCTCACCTACGTTCGCCATCCCGACGGCTCGGGACAGGTCGAGGGAGCGACCGTGCGCGACCCGTGGCCGGCGAACCCGAACGAGCAGCGCTTGACCCCGGCCGACTGGCAGAGCACGCGGCATCGCTTTCGGATCCGCATCTACAACATCGACTCCTAGCCGCACACGCCGTGCGTCATAAATCGGGCGGGCGCGGCGTATCCGGAACAGAATGCAGCTTCGCATCGAAGACGATCTGTTCGAATCGCTGTTCGCCCGGGAATACCGGGGCGTCGTTGCCGCCGCTAGCCGCGTCGTCGGCTTGAGCGCGGCCGAAGATATCGCGCAAGAAGCCTTCGCGGCGCTCTACCGCCTAGGCCCGATCGAGCCGCAGCACGCGCGCAATTGGCTCTACCGCACGACCCTGCATCGCGCGCTGAGCGATCTGCGCGGCGTGCAACGCCGGCAGATTCGCGAGAAGAACGCAACCACGCATCTCGACGCGCCGCCCGGCGAGCCGCATACGGCCGTGGAGGTACACGAGACGCGCGAAAACGTTCGGGCCGTCCTGCGTCGAATTTCCGAGCGATATGCAATGTTGCTCGCATTGCGGCATAGCGGCCTCAGCCACAAAGAAATTTCAGAGCTCATGCTCATCAAGATCAATCAAGTTGGTACGCTGCTGGTTCGAGCCGAAGCCGCCTTCAAAAGGGAGTACGATCGTGTCACACCTCGCTAGCGCGGTCCTGCGTCGTTACGTCGACGAACCGGATGCACTGTTAAGTTTCGAAAAAGAGCACTTGTTGCAGTGCCCGGGTTGCCGCAGCCGGCTCGAACTCTATCGCGAGCGGGCGGCGCACGCGGCGGGGTTGTTACAATCGTCGGGCGAGATCGACGTGCAGGCGGCGCATCGCGTCGTAATCGCGCGGGCCCACACGCGCGGCGCTTCCGAACCCGGGCGCACTCCGCCGCAAGCGTCGGCGCGAGTCGGCACGCCGCGCCTGCTGCAGTGGGGCGGCGCGGTCGCCGCGGGCCTGTTGCTCTTCGTCGCGATCGGCTACACGCCGGTGCGCGGCTACGCGGAGAGTTTTCTCGCGATCTTCGAACCCAACCAGTTTCAGGCGATCGCGGTCAGCGCGAACGACCTAACGAAGATCCGCGCGCTACCGGAGTTGACCGCGTTCGGCACGATGCATCAATTCCCGGCCAAACTCACGTACACGGCGTTCGCCGACGGTGCGGGCGCGGCTCGTTTCGCGCGACAGCCGATCCTGCACCCCGGCTTTCTTCCACCGGGCGTTCCCACGACACCACACTATCGTGTGAGCGGAAAGCAAACCGTCTCCTTCACCTTCAACGCGGCCAAAGCGCGCGTCACGGCTGCCAAGAAAGGCGCCTCCCCGCCAAAGATGCCGCCGGAGATCGACGGATCGACATTGAGTGCGACGTTCGGCCCAGTGATCGTAGAGATGTACGGCACGCTGCCGCAGCCTGCACGACACAAGGACGCGGTCGCCGGCCGTCTGCCCAATAATATTCTCGTGATCACCCAAGGGCCGGCGCCGCACATCTATTCGAGCCGCGCCACGGTCACACAGATCGAGTCGTATCTGTTGGCGCAACCCGGTTTGCCGCCCGGGCTCGTCGCACAGATTCACGCCATCGGCGATCCGGCGACGACCCTGCCGGTTCCGGTCCGCATCGACAAGCAAACCTCCCAGAGCGTGACGGTGAACGGCGCACCAGGCCTGCTGATCGGCGACAACACGGGCGTCGGCAGCGGCGTCATCTGGCAACAGGGCGGCACGATTCACTGCGTCGCCGGTCCGTACACGGCAAGTCAAATCTTGCAGGTCGCGAATTCCATGACCCCGTGATCGAAACGCCTGCGCTCGAGACGCGGGAGCTCACCAAATGCTACGGAGAGCGCAGCGCGGTCGCGGATCTCACCATGCGCGTGATGCGTGGTGAGACCTTCGGCTTTCTCGGCCCCAACGGGGCGGGCAAGACCACGGTCGTTAAGATGCTGCTCGGGCTCGTGCAGCCGACCTCGGGCGATGCCGCAATTTTGGGACGGCCTCTCGGTTCGCTCGAAGCCCGGCGCCGCATCGGCTATTTACCGGAACTCTTTCGTTATCAGGAGTGGCTGAGCGCGCGCGAAGTTCTGGGCTGGCACGCGGCAGTAGTACGCATTGCGCGCGAACGGCGCGCTGTCGAGATCGATGCGATCTTGCGGCGCGTGGGGCTAGCTGAACGCGCCGGCGACCGTGTCGGCACGTTTTCGAAGGGGATGCAGCAGCGGCTTGGAATCGGCGTTGCGCTGCTCGGTTCGCCCGAACTGATCTTCCTCGACGAGCCGACGTCCGCCCTCGATCCGGTCGGGCGCGCGGACGTGCGCGCGCTGATCGCCGGCCTGAAAGCCGCAGGCACGACCGTCTTTCTCAATTCTCACTTGCTCTCCGAAGTGGAGCACGTCTGCGATCGCGTGGCCGTCATCGATGCCGGACGCGCGCTCGCGATCGGCGACCTTTCCGAACTGCTCGGACGCTTCGCGCTCCGCATCAGCTTCGAAAGCATCGATGCCGCATTGCACGCGGAACTGGCGCGGCGCGATGCCGAGTTCGGCCGGGACCGGACGGTGTTGCTTCATGGCTTGAGCGATAGCGATATCCCGGACGTCGTCGCCGGGCTCGCGGCTTTCGGCGCGCGCATCAAGGCGGTCCAGCCCATTCGCTCGACGCTGGAAGAGCGCTTTCTCGAAATTCTACGGAACGAACATGAACGCACTGCTGATCGCATCGCTCGTCCTCGCTGAGGCGGCGCGGCGGCGCTTGCTGCTGACGGCCGCCGCGATTACCGTCGTCCTCGTCGGGTTGACGAGTTGGGGCTTTCATGCGCTGGGAACCGCGCGCGATTCGCACGGGCATCCCATTCCGCATTACGCGGTCATGGTGGCGTCGAGCGTGCTCGTCATCGTGATGGCGTTCATGTTCAGCCTGATCCTATCGCTCGGTGCGGCCTTCTTGGGAGCCCTTGCAACCGGAACGGAGATCGAGAACGGAACGCTGCTGGCAATCGTTCCGCGGCCGATTCGACGTATCGAGATCGTCTTCGGCAAGTGGCTCGGTAACCTGGTACTGATCGCCGGTTACGCCGCGCTGGTCGGCAGCATCGAGTTCTTCGTCGTGCGTTTGATGACCGGATACGCACCGCCGCATCCCTACGTTGCGATCGCGTATCTGATCGCCCAGAGTGCGCTCGTGCTCACCTTGACGATGTGCCTGAGCGTGCGACTCTCGGCGATCGCCGCGGGCTTTGCGACGATCGTTCTCTTCGGCGTCGCCTGGGTCGGCGGCATCGCCGGCACCGTCGGGACCGCTTTGAACAACGTGTCCGTACATCAAGCCGCGCTTCTCCTGAGTCTCGCCATTCCCACCGACGGCATCTGGCGCGGCGCCGCCTTCGCGCTCGAACCGGCGGCAATGGTCGCAACGGTCGGCAGTACGCGAAATTTCAATCCGTTCGTTAGCGGCGCGCCACCGACGACGGCTTACTTGATCTGGTCGGTCCTTTGGTTCGCGGCCGTGGCCGCAACCGGAATCGCACTCTTTCGGCAGCGAGACATCTAAACGGCGCTCCCGGTACGTTATACTGGTGTCATGAGAACTGGTTATTCGCGCCGCAGCGTGCTCGCCGTCTTGGCTGCTTGCCTGGTCGTAGCGCCGGCCGGCGCGAGGGCCGCCGAGGCGCGCTGGAACTTATCCGCCGGCGAATGGCGCAAGCGCCTGCCGCCGGATCGTTTCGCGATTCTGCGCGAGCAAGGTACCGAGACCCCCGGCTCGAGCCCGCTCGATTACGAACATCGCGCCGGCATCTATGCGTGCGCCGGATGCGCGCTCGATCTCTTTTCGTCCACGACGAAGTTCGAGAGCGGTACCGGTTGGCCAAGCTTCTACGCGCCGCTGAAAAACGCGGTCGCGACCTCGGGCGATTCGAGTTTGGGAATGGATCGAACCGAAGTCCACTGCCGGCGCTGCGACGGACATCTGGGCCACGTCTTCGACGACGGCCCGCGTCCGACCGGATTGCGCTACTGCATGAAC
>PLDY01000132.1:40532-40767 GCA_003136895.1 Candidatus Erabacter solicola
CGGCGCCTGCGTGAGCGTCAACCGTCAGCCGGGGCCGGCGCGGATCGTCGCCTTAACGCCCGGCGGATATGTGGTTCAAGCCGCGGGCAAGGCGCGCAGCGAGGCGCTGAATTGGGCGCGCCAGGACGTCGTCGCGGGCCCTTGTCCGGGTGCGCCGACCGCGGCGCAACGGGCGCAGCCGCACAAGTGCTTCGCATCGGATGCCGACGGCGCCGGCGGGGCGGCGCAGGTCAGC
>PLDY01000174.1 GCA_003136895.1 Candidatus Erabacter solicola
TCGTCGGCGGCCTGATCATCGGGGTCGTTCAAAGTTTGGTCGAACTCATTCCCGGCATCGGTCCGTCCGCGATCGATCTGAGCGGCTTCGTCATCATGGGGCTCATCTTGCTGGTCCGACCGCGCGGCATCTTCGGGGTCGAGGGCATCTTCGAGTGAAGGTCCGCGCGACAAGTTGGTGGCTGGAGTTCGGCCTGATTGCCGTTGCCCTGGTGCTGCTCCCGTACCTGATGCCGGGCGGTTCGCTGGACCTCAATCCGATGACCGGTGACCGGCTGCCGTTTCATCCCGGTTTCACCGACCTCGCAACGACCGTGCTCGCCTTCGCGCTGTTCGCGCTCGGGTTCAATTTGTTGTTCGGGCACAGCGGCGAACTCTCGTTCGGTCACGCGATGTTCTTCACCATCGGAGCCTACGCAACGGCGCTCTATACCAACGGCTTCAGCTTAGCGATCGGTCCGTTCCCCGTGCACCACGATCCGGCGAACAATTTCGTGATCACGCTCGTCTTGGCGCTCGGCTGTTCCGCGCTCTGGGCCTGGCTATTGGCGCGGTTGATCGTGCCGCGCTCGAGCGGCATCTATTATTCGATGATCACGCTAGCGTTCGCGCAGGTCGTCTATTTTGTGACCTTCCACTGGTCGGACCTCACCGGTGGCGAGGACGGCCTCCAAGCGATCGCCCGCCCGCACTTGCCGGGGCTGCCGGCCAACTGGCTCTCAAACGCGACCAACATCTATATTTTTGCTGCCGTACTGACATTCGTCGCGGTCGCGATCAACTATTGGATCGTGCACTCGCCCTTCGGCTCGGTTCTGCATGCGATCCGCGAGAACAAGCAGCGCGCGCGGTTCTTGGGCTACGACGTCAACAAGTTTCGCGTCAATGCGTTCGTCCTATCGTCGCTCTTCCCGGCGATCGGCGGCTGGCTCTGGGTGTATTTTCAGCAATCTATCAATCCCGACGCGGGCTCCGTCGATTACTCCGGGCGCGTCGTCATGATGGCGCTGCTTGGCGGCATCGGCACGTTCGTCGGGCCGATGATCGGCGCGTTTGTCTATTGGGATCTTCAGAATAGCGTCGCGCAACAGAGCAAATACTGGCCGGCAGCGATCGGCGTCGTCTTCGCAATCTTCGTCATCGGCGCGCCCGGCGGTATCGGCAGCGCATTTGAAGGCTTGCGCCGCTACGGCTTGCGGATGGCGCTGCGGCGCGCCGTCTCGCCCGAGGCGCGCCTAGAGACCGATCTCGCCGAAGAACTGCCCAAAAACGAGGACGGACCGTGAGCGATAACGGCGCGACCTCCGCGTATGCATTCAAGACCGAACATCTGACGAAGTCGTTCTCGGGGTTCAAAGCCGTTAACGCCGTCAGCATCGAGATTCCGCGCGGCGGCGTGCGCACGATTATCGGGCCGAACGGCGCCGGCAAGACGACGCTCTTCAATCTGCTCTCGGGCCTCCTGCCGCCCTCCGAAGGCAGCGTTTGGTTCGAAGGCGCGAATATCACTCGGCTCGACCCCTACCAGCGCGCGCGCCTCGGCATCTCGCGCTCGTTCCAGATCACGAACATCTTCGCCAAACTCAGCGTCTACGAGAACGTGCGTCTCTCCGTTCAGGCGCTCTATGACGGCAAGGCCAACTTCTTCTTGCCGCCCGGCCGCATGGGCGACCTGGATGGCAAGACCACCCAGATCTTGCGAGATGTGGGGCTTGCCGCCGTCGGCGATGGTTTAGCGGAAAACCTTTCGCACGGCGACCAGCGCCGTTTGGAGATCGGCCTCGTTTTGGCGCGCGATCCGAAGGTGCTGCTGCTCGACGAACCNNACATCGACGTGGTGATGTCGATTTCAACGACGATTACGGTCATGCAGACCGGGCAGATTCTCGCCGTCGGAACTCCAGAGGAGATCCGCGCGAACGAAGCCGTGCAGCGCGCCTATCTTGGAGGCCTGCAATAATGGCCTCGGCGCTTCTGGAACTAGAGAACGCCAACGCTTTTTACGATAAGAGCCACGTTCTGCAAGACGTCTCGCTGACGGTCGGGCAAGGTGAAGTGGTCGCGCTCCTCGGCCGCAACGGCAGCGGCCGCTCGACGACGTTAAAAGCGATCATGGGACTCGTCGCGGTCCGCAGCGGCGCGATTNNTCGTTTTCACGGAAAGACGATCACGAATCGTGCGCCCTTCGATATCGCGAAGCTCGGGATCGCGTTCGTGCCCGAAGACCGCCGCATCTTTCCCAATCTCACCGTCGGCGAAAATCTGCGGCTCGCGGCTCTAGCCGGCCGCAAGGGACCGTGGAACGAGAAACGCATCTACGATTACTTTGCGGTTTTGGGCGAACGTCGCGACAAGCCGGCCAAGCTCTCCGGCGGCGAGCAGCAGATGCTCGCGATTGCGCGCGCGCTCGTTGCCAATCCCCAGATCATCTTGCTCGACGCGCCCATGGAGGGCCTCGCGCCGCTGATCGCGCGCAACGTCGAAGAAGTCGTCCGCCGCATCCGCGAGGAAGGCAATACGATTCTGCTGGTCGAGCAGAACGCCGAAGTCGCGATGAACTTATCGGATCGCGGCTACATCCTTTCCAACGGCCGCGTCATGGTCAGCGGAAAGATCGCCGAGTTGCGCGCTGACACGGCCGCGATGCAACGCTACTTGGCCGTCTGAGCCTCGCGCAGAGCCGTTTCGGCGCCGGGTCCATACCGTACCGGCTCGCTACCTGCCCGCCGCCTAAGTTCCGGAGGGCCCGGGGAACTGCCGAGGTGCGGCGTATATCCTTAAGACCTTCTTGGAGATGCGCATGAAGCTGACCGTCAACCAGAGGTCCGTCACCGTCGACGACGCGCCGGACACGCCGCTTCTGTGGGTGCTGCGCGATACCGTCGGACTCACCGGCACGAAGTTCGGGTGCGGTATCGCGCAGTGCGGCGCGTGTACCGTGCTCGTCGATGGCGAGCCGCTGCGGTCGTGCTCGGTGCCTGTGGCCAGCGTCGCCGGGAAACACATCACGACGATCGAGGGCATCGCGCACGGCGGGACGCTCAGTAACGTGCAGCAGGCCTGGGTCGACGTCGAGGTGCCGCAGTGCGGATATTGTCAGAGCGGCATGATCATGGCGACGACGGCGCTCCTGAAGAAACATTCGCATCCAACCGATACGCAGATCGACGAAGCGCTGACGAATATTTGCCGCTGCGGAACCTATGACCGTATCCGGGTCGCAGTCAAAAAAGCGGCGGGTGCAGCATGAAGCGCGCCGCCTTCGTCGCGACCACGGGCGCCGCTACGGGCGCGCTCGTTCTGGGCTTTGATTTCCCAATTGTGAACCGGCTGGCCGCCGACGCGGCCGAGCCGGGCCGCCTCTCGGCGCTCGTGCGGATCGCGCCGGACGAGAGCGTGACGATCGTTGCGATGCAAGCCGAGATGGGGCAGGGCGTCGCGACGTCGATTCCGATGCTCGTCGCCGAGGAGCTCGATTGCGATTGGTCGCGCGTGCGCAGCGAGACGTTCCCGGGCGTCGATAAAGTCTATAACAATCCGGCCTTTGGTATTATGGGCACGGGCGGCAGCTCGTCGATTCGCGGCTGGTACATGCCCGCGCGCAAGGCCGGCGCGCAAGCGCGCGCTATGCTGGTCGCCGCCGCGGCCGGCAAATTCGGCGTTCCCGCGAGCGAACTACGTACGCAAAGCGGCATCGTCTATCACGACGCGTCGTCGCGCAAGGCGACGTACGGCGAACTCGCAAGCGCCGCAGCCGCGCTGCAACCGCCGGCCGACGTCACGCTGAAGACGGCCGACAAGTTCACGATCATCGGCAGGCCGATCAAACGGCTCGACATTCGCGATAAGGTTACCGGTCGGGCACAGTTTGGAATCGATGTGGTGGTGCCGGGGATGTTGCACGCGGCAATTCGCCAGGCACCGGTCTTCGGCGCTACCGTGAGCAGCTACGGCCAAAACGCGATCTCGCGCCGTCCGGGCGTGAAGCACGTCGTGAATCTCAAGAACGCGATCGCGGTCGTCGCCGACCGCTACTGGCGCGCTAAGAGTGCGCTCGACGCGATGAACATCACCTGGAACGAGGGCGCCGGTACGCAGCTCGACGACGCCAAGGTTGTCGCAACGCTCGACGCCGGGCTCGACGAGTCAGTCGCCATCTCCGCCAAGAAAGTCGGCGACGCCGCCGCGGCGCTCGGCACGGCCGCCAACGTGATCACGGCGGAATATCGCGTGCCGTATCTCGCGCACGCGACGATGGAACCGCTCAACTGCACGGCCAGCGTCACGCCGTTGTCTTGCGAGATTTGGGCGCCGACGCAATTTCCGGGGCCGCTCGCCGCTACCGCAGCCCACTATACGAACCTCTCACCCGATAAGATCAAGGTTCACGCGACGTACCTCGGGGGCGGTTTCGGGCGCAAGGCCGCGATGGATTTCGCGATCCAGGCGATCCTGATCTCACAGGCCGTCGGCGCTCCGGTCAAGCTGCTCTGGTCGCGCGAGGAAGATATCCAGCACGACATGTACCGCCCGGTTTCGACGACGCGCATCAAAGCCGGAATCGATGTCGGCGGAAAGCTCGTTGCCTGGCAGCAGCGCGTCGTTTCGCCTTCGATCAGCGCCAGCTCCAATCCGGGATCCGACCCGACTAAGTTGGACACGACTTCCGTGGAAGGTTCGTCGGATAAGCGCTACGCGATTCCGAACTACAGTGTCGATTACGTGATGAAGA
>PLDY01000003.1 GCA_003136895.1 Candidatus Erabacter solicola
AGCGGCGCCGCGCTCTGGAACAGCGGTTCGACGATAAACGGTGCGGTCTTCGCCCAACCTCTCATCGATAAGCACCTTTTCGTGAGCTCATGGGATCACAAGCTGTACTGCTTTGGGCTCTAGGCGTCGCGGCGACGAGAACCCGCGACGCTAGAGTTTGAAGCCCGCCTTGCCGGCGTCTGAAGCGAACATCTTGACGGTGTCCAGAGAATACTCGTCGAGGTCTTTGCCGACGAGGTTCAGTTTTGCTAGGACGTCGTGCGTCACAGTGATGATGTGTGTTCCGATCGAATCGGCGTGGAAGATGTTGAGCAACTCGCGCGGGCTCGCCCAGATTAGCTCGACTCCGGGGTGTTTGTTGATGATCTTCAGCGATTCGCTCATGATCGGCAGAGGGTCGCGTCCGGTATCGGCGACGCGGCCGGCGAAAACCGAAACATATGCGGGTGCGCCGCCGGCCAAGGTCTGACACACCTCGGCTACCTGCACCGCCGTCATCAGTGCGGTGACGTTGACCTTGATCCCGCTCTTCGTGAGCTCTCGGATCACGGGTGCCGTCGTCTCTCGCTTGGTGTTCGTAACGGGAATCTTCACGTAGACGTTGTCGCCCCAAGCAGCGATGAGTTTCGCTTGCCGTAGCATCTCGGCGTTGTTATCAGCGAAGACTTCGAACGAAATCGGGTAAGCTGGAATCGACGCGAGAAGATCGCGCGCGAATGCCTCGTAATCCGTGATTCCGGCTTTGCGCATCAATGTCGGGTTGGTCGTAAAACCTTTGACGTACGCGTTCTTGGCGAGTTCGACGATGGCCGCTTTGTCGGCGCCATCCGCGAAAATCTTGACCTTCAGATCGGCGAGGCGTGGATTTGCGAGGGCCGCTGAAGTTTCTAGCACGGGTGCTCCTTGCGAGGCGCGGACCACAATCCAATCGATCGCTTCGGTGAGATTCGGCACCGTCACGTTGGCAGGTGGCTCGGGTCGCCGCTCGTCGTAGTGATAGTCGATGAAGACGGTCCGAACTCCCGCCCTTTGCCCCGCCGCGACGTCGCGCCAGCGATCACCGATGAGAAAACTGTGGCTTAGATCGACGCCGTGATGCCGAGCGGCCCGCAAGATTAATCCGGGAGCAGGCTTGCGGCAGTCGCAGCCGGCCGAGTCGTCGTGATAGCAGACGAAGAAGTCGTCGATCGGCAGTGCGCCCGCAAGGGCCGCATTGAGTATTTCTACTTGTCGCCGATCTTGCGTTCCGCGCGCGACGTCGGGCTGATTTGAAACGACCAAGAGCAGGAAGTCGAGTGCTTTGAGCCGCGCCAATGCCGGCGCCACCTCGGGTGCGATCGCCAGATCCTCGAGCGTCCCCGGCGGGTATGGCTTTCCGTCGCGCACGATCGCTCGATTGAGAACGCCGTCGCGGTCGAGGAAAACGGCGCGCACGCCATTTCCGCCTATTTGGTGACCGACTCCCACTTCGTTTGCGCGCGCTTCAGCGCCGGATGGCTGACCATCAGATGCCAGACGATTGCCTGGAACGCCTCCGCGTGTGGCGTGACGTTTTCAGCGTTGACGGTCGGGATGAGAACCACCGCGTCTGCGACCCTGGCGGTGTAACCGCCATCTCGTCCAACGATGCCCAAGATCTTGGCCCCGACGCTCTTAGCGTATTGGAGCGCGCTGACAAGGTTGGGGCTGACGTTTTTCTCGATATTTCCGCCGCCGACAGAGAACACGAGCACCGTGTCTGCCGGGCGTAGCCGACTCACCTTGAGCCACTCGGAAAAGACCGTTGCCCAGCCTTCGTCGTTTGTGCGCGCGGTCAATTCCGAGACGTTGTCGGTCGGGGCATAGGTTTCCAGACCGACGATCTTGCGAAAGTCGTTGGTCGCATGCGAGGCATTTCCCGCGCTACCGCCCACGCCGAGGATGAACAGCCGACCACCGCCTGCGCGCGTCTCAGCGAGGATCGCCACGGCCTTCTCGATTGCCTCGATGTTCAGCCCGGCAATGACCTGCGAAGCCTCATCGAGGAACTGGTGGGTGAAATTCGTCGTCTTCGGATTCATTGCGCTCGGGGAGGCTTCGCCGAAAGGGGGACGTTGCCCTCAAGAGGGCGTTGCAGGCCAGCTCTCCCAATACCATTGCTGTGCGCGCATTCATCTTGGCGGCCGGGGAGGGGCGGCGTTTGGGAACGCTGACCGAGCACGTTCCGAAGCCGATGATCGAGATACGCGGGCGTCCGATCCTCGAGCATACGATCAAACGATTGTCCGCGTTCGGGGTTCGAGACTTCATCGTCAACACGCATCATCATTCGGAAGCGATTGTTTCTTACTTCGGCGACGGCGCGGCTTTCGGCGTTCGCATCACCTATTCATATGAGCCGGCGTTACTCGGAACGGCGGGGGCACTCAACCCGGTGCGTGATCTGCTCGATAACACATTTCTCCTCGTTTATGGCGACAATCTGACCACGTGCCGGCTCGACCGGCTGATCGCCACCCACCGGCCCGGCGATCTCGCGACGATCGCCGTCTTCCAGCGTGAGGACGTCGCGCAGAGCGGCGTGGTTGAACTCGATGCCGACGATCGGGTGACTGCCTTCGTCGAGAAACCGGACGTCGCGGTGGAGAGCCATTGGGTCAATGCCGGCTTGATGGTGTTGGAACCGCGAATCTTCGAATTCATCCCGCCGGGCGGTTTTTCGGACTTCGGACGAACCGTTTTGCCGGCGGCACTGGAGGCGGGAGAGCGGCTGAGCGCCTACAAGATGAGCGAGCAGCTTTGGTGGATCGATTCGCTCCAAGACTACGAACGGACGATCGCCGATCCAGCACTGGCCGCGCTCGATGCGTAGCCTTCGCGCCGCAGTCGTCGGCGCCGGCCTCATCGGATCGCGGCGAGCGGCCGAGGCGGCCGCGCACCCGAGCTCATCGTTGACGGTCGTCAGCGACGCCGTACCCGCGGTAGCCGAAGCGCTTGCGGCTCGTTTTGGCGCGCGCCGCGCGGCTCACTGGGAAGAGGCTGTTTGCGCCCCAGACGTCGACGTCGTCGTCGTTGCGACGCCGAACAAGTTTTTGGCAGAGATTGCGACCGGCGCCCTCGAGGCCGGCAAACACGTCTTGATCGAAAAACCGATGGGTCGCGATCTCGACGAAGCACGCGCGCTGGCGCGCGTCGCCGAACGCAGCGGGAGGCTTCTCAAGATCGGGTTCAACCATCGCTATCACCCGGCGATCCGGCGCGCCCGCGAAGAGCTCGTACATGGCGCAGTCGGCCGGCTCATCAACCTGCGTATCCGCTATGGCCACGGCGGTCGTCCGGGCTACGAAAAGGAGTGGCGCGGCGATCCCGAGCTCGCCGGCGGCGGCGAGCTGACCGATCAAGGCGTGCATGCGCTCGATCTGATCCATTGGTTCGCAGGTCGCGCGACACGCGTTGCGGCGATGACCCAAACCGCGGTCTGGCCGATCGCGCCACTCGAAGACAACGGCTTCGCGTTACTCGAGTTCGCGGATGGCGCGGTCGCAAGCATTCATACGAGCTGGACGCAGTGGAAAAATCTCTTCTCATTTGAGGTCTTCGGTGACAGTGGAGCGCTCGTCGTCGAGGGTCTGGGCGGTAGCTACGGTGCTGAATCACTTGCGCTTCACACGCGCGCGCGAAGCGGCGGTGCGCCGGCGATCCACATCGAGACGTTCGAAGAACCTGATACTTCGTGGAAGCTCGAATGGGACGAATTCGTCGGCGCGATCCTGCGTGGTGATTCCTACTCCGGCGGACCGGCCGACGGTCTTGCCGTCATGGCAATGTTGAGAGCGCTCTACGAATCGGCTCGGACGAAGACGTTCGTCAGCCTCGAGCGCGTCTAGCGGTTCCGAACACGGTCCGAGGACCACATATCGCGCGCGCTTACGGGGAGGCATCGCAGCGATCGGCAACGGGCGCTCAGAGGCGTGGGGAAAAATCCTCTCCCTCGAGCGTGAGATTTGGATTGTAGTTTGGATCGATGTATTTCGACATGTTCCAGCGCTCTTGCATCAACCGCTGCTCTCGAACGCGCACCGTAAGCTTGAGTGCATTGTCGGCCCTGCCGCGACTTCTCGACTCGGCGTGATAGAGCAGGACGTGCGGCAGATATACGATTCGATAACCGGCTGCGCGCACGCGAAGGCAGAGATCGATATCGTTGAACTCGATGGCCAAGTCTTCGTCGAAGCCGCCGACCTCGTCGAAAACGGTGCGTCGCATCATCATGCAGGCTGCAGTGACCGCCGAGTAGTTCGTGACAGCCGCGAGCGCCCCGTGGTATCCAGGGGCGCTCCCGGGGAAGAAGCGGTGTGCGTGTCCCGCGATGCCGCGGATGCCGAGGATGACGCCCGCGTGTTGGACCGAACCATCGCGATAGAGCAGTTTTCCGCCGGCCGCGCCGATCGCAGGGCGCCGCGCTTGTTCCACGAGAGCCTCAATCCAATCGGCGGTTAGCACTTCGGTATCGTCGTTCAGAAAGAGAAGAAAGTCGCCGTTCGTTAATTTGGCAGCCGTATTATTGATCTTCGAAAAATTGAATGGAATATCTAGGCGCTCGACCGTAAGCCGCTCGTTCTCGCGGTGCGACCAATACTCCATCGTGCTCAAGGCAGCCGGCTCCTTACTGCCGTTATCGCCGACGAGCACGTGAAAGTCAGGATACGTCGTGCGCTCGAAAATTGAAGTTAAGCAGGTCGAGAGATCTTTCCCATTATCGCGCGTCGGCAGGATGATGCTAACGCGCGGATGGGCGCCTAAAGGGTATCGTACAATGTAGCAGCCCGCTGCGTCCTCGAGGCGGGAGACCAAACCTGATTCGCCGCGTCGGTCGAGCGCGTCGCTAATGGCGCGAACGGCTTGCGCATCGACCTCCGCCGAAGAGGCAGGGCTCGGGTCCTCGGGATGCACGTGATACAGAATGCGCGAGACGTGTCCAACATGGTCGGTCGTTTCGGTGGCTCTCAGCGCCACGTCAAAATGCATGGCGGCATCGAAACCGCTTCGAAATCCTCCGATGCTGACAAGTAGGGAGCGGCGATAAAATACGAGAGGACCTAGGTACATTCGAGAGAGCAAAGTTTCGGGAGACCAATCGGGTTTGAAATAAGGATTGGACCGAGCGCCGTCTGTCGCCATGACATCGTGATCCGAATAAATGATGTCAAGCGCCGGGTCCTTGCTGATCGCCAGCGCAACTTCGAACAGCGCATCGGGCGCGAGGAGAGCGTTCGGATCGACGAGCACGACAAAGTCGCACGTTGTGGCGGCGACCGCTTCGTTGAGAAATGCAACCGTATCTGAAGCCGAGGTTGTGGCCTTCGTGATGCGTGGGTCACCGGAGCCGTTGCCGGGAATCACAGCGCTGCTTCGGAGGAACAGATTCCAATCGTCATAGACTTGCTGCTGAAGGCTGTCGACGATCCGGGAAATTTGGCCGGCATCGGCGTTCGCGACGATGAGACCGAACGTTGGTCTGGCCGGAAGAAGGTCGACCAGCCCCCGTAATCGTTGCAAGTCACTTTGACGCATCACGTTCTCGGCGAGCCAGTATGAGTATGGCTCAGCTAGCGCGGTAGCTTCAAAATACTCTTTCGCCGGCGCTCGAGGAACGTCTAGGTTGAGCGTTAAGCCGAGCCGCTGCTTGAATCGAAACCAAAGGCAGGCGAGCTTCCAGAAGCGGCTGGCCTCCACGAAGTCGAGCCTTTTCCGCATCTGCCGAATGAGATTTTGGAGACGCAGCAGTTGCAGTTGCGCTACGCTTAACTGCTCCCGGGTCTCGCGATCAGTGCGATCCTTATCTGTGGCGATCGGCGGTGACGCTCACTGTCATCTTGGGCGTGCCGGTGCCCGCCCCACCTCCCGAGTGTACGGGGTATCCCGAAGGTGCGCGTTGTCGACGATCACACGCGTCTTGATCCCTTCCTCGGCGGCTAAAAAGGGCTACTATTATACTTGGCTCAAAGACCGAGTAGCAATGCTCCATAGTGCAGTGGATACACGGAGCCTGCACTATGGTTCCTGTCGGAGCGGTAGGAGGGGCTTTATCGCAGCAGGGTACCGGCGCGGCGCACTAGGGTCTGGGAATCTTTCGCAATGACGTCTGTCTCTCGAAGTGCGCCCGTGTTCGGGCAGTCGCGCCGGATCGAGCTGTCGCGGATGACGGACCTGGTCCGGATGACGGCGCTTCGCTCGCTCAAGGTCCGCTACCGCGGGACGATACTCGGCGTCCTGTGGTCGTTCGCGAACCCCGTGATGATGACGGCCGTGTACACGACGATCTTCGGAACGGCCTTCTCCAAGTACTACGACGGGTCGATCGTCCTCTACATTTGTTCCGCGTTCGTCGGCCTGGTTGTCGTGTCGTTCTTCCTCGGGACGACCAACGAGGCGCTCGCCAGCGTCGTCGGCAACGGCATGCTGCTCAACAAGATCGCGGTCCCGCCGGCGGTTTTTCCACTCTCCTCCGTCGCCGCGAACCTGTTCCAGCAGGCCGTCACGACGTTTCCGATCCTGCTCGTCGTTTCTGTTCTCGTCACGCACGATCCGGTGCGGGTCGTGCTGACGCCGGTGGTGCTGCTCGCGCTCGTACTGCTGTCGGCCGGATTCGGTCTCGGGCTCTCGGCGCTCTACGTCTACTTCCGCGATCTGCCGCATCTGTGGACGATCACCGGCTTCAT
>PLDY01000017.1 GCA_003136895.1 Candidatus Erabacter solicola
GTATTCCGGGAGCGACCTTCAGCTCGGTGTCGATCTTCGGCCCGGGAGTCGGCATCGGCGTCGCCATCGGATTCGGCGGTTCCGCGGCGGCAACAACCGGAGTGGCCAGGAGTATGATGCTCAGCAGTGCTGCGTTGCGTATCATCTACGTTAAACTCCATTCCAGGACGGTCGATCTCTTATAATCTCCGCCGGCTGCCCGAGGTGTGAAACGCATAACGGCCTCCACTTTTAACGTGGGCTTCCGAAGAGTTCTTGCAGCGAACGCAAGCGTCTCCTCCGTCGTGTAGCCGAACCGAGAACGACACGGCACCGAGATTCGTTGCGCCGCTAAGCCGCTCCGATCGCAGCCACGCGGCCTGGCGCGGGGGATCCTCGCTTCCGATCCGCTGACTATGCCGGCTTGGCAAGTCCAGAAGCCCGGCACAGGGGGGCCTCGTTTTGGCAGCGGAAAATCGACGGATAGCGCTCGTTACGGATGAAAGATTCATCCCTTTGCTATTACGCGGTCGATCTGCGTCCTAGAGGGCCTCGCGTTGCCGGAATAGTCAAGGCCAGCGCGTCGCGTTGCTCGGTATATATCTCACAGCGCGGCGCTTCGTGCCTTACTCCGAGTCCAGCTCAACTTTCTGCTCAGATCCGGGTCGTACTACAATTCCCCACGATGGCGTCGAGAATATATACATCAAACTCCGCGGGGCTTGTGAAATGGTAAGGCCAAATCAGGAAGCCCACTTCCCGCCCGATCAGGCCATCTAATGCGCACTTTGAAGCGTTTGCCGTGCGAGGGTTATAGCTTTCCCCAAATGCGCACGAAATTGGCTGATCTCCTAATTGCTGAACAGGTATTAGGGCATATATCCTTCTTGGGCGATTAGGCGGCGCGCTTTCCTTAATTCCGAGCCAAGCCACGTCCAGTCGCTCCGGGTCTGCGCTCATGGAAATGATGTATGTCACTAGTCGGCCACGCACGAACTCGTCCTGCACACCGGAAGGTCTGCGTGGATGAGTCGGAATGTTGTTGCGTCCCGTATCATAAATAGCGTCAGCAAAACACGCTTGACCCGAGAAAATCATCCACGCGAGAGTCGCGGTCACGATCTTACTGCGAAACATTATATATCGCTCCGACCCAATCGCTCTGAGAGGCGTGGGGTGGGTCACTTTTCCCGCCTTCCCCTATCCCGCTACGCGACAACCCCGTGGCAACGTTTGTATTTCTTCCCTGATCCGCACGGGCAGAGTTCGTTGCGTCCGACCTTTTCAGCCACGCGTTTCGGTTTCTGCGGCTCTTCGTCGCCGCGATTCGTGTGCAGTTCGCGCTTTTCGGCAGCGCCTGGAACCGGGCCCAGCAACTTCTCGGCGTAACCCGAATCGAGTCGCGATGGTTCGCCGTTGCCGGCCGGAGCGCCGTTGTACTGTTGCTCCGAGCCGCCGCTCAATTGCGGCATGGCGAACCCGCCGGCGCCGTCGGGCGCTTGTTGCTGTTCGACCACGACGCGGAAGACCGACTTCACCGCTTCGTCCGCGATGTTACCCTTGAGATCTTCAAAGATTTCGTAGGCTTCTTTTTCATACTCGACGCGCGGGTCTTTCTGACCGTAGCCGCGCAGACCGATCCCGGTCTTGAGCGCATCCATCACGTAGAGATGATCGACCCACATGCGATCGATGATCGGCAGCAGGATGTACTTGGTCTCGACGACGCGCAACAGATCGGGCGTCAACTCGGCCTCTTTCGCCTCATACGCTTCGAGCCCGAGTTCGCGCAGCCGTAACTTCATCTCGTCGCGATCGAGCTTTTCGAGGTCCTCAACGCCGAAGCGCTCGCGCAACGGGAAGATAAGCTCGACTTCGTTGAGGATCTCATCGAGGTCCCATTCCGAAGGATGCGCGTTATCGGGGGCGTTGCCGTCGACCGCTTGCGCGATCTTATCCTCGAGCGTTTGCACCATGAAGTCGCGCATGTTTTCGCCGGCGAGCACCTTGCGGCGCTCGGCGTAGATCACTTCACGCTGCTTGTTCATGACGTCGTCGTATTCAAGAACCTGCTTGCGCACTTCGTAGTTGTGATTTTCGACCTTCGACTGCGCGCGTTCGATCGAGCGCGTAATCAGGTTGGCCTCGATCGGCGTCTCGTCGGTGAAGCCCACCGCATTCATAATGTTCTGAATGCGCTCGGCTCCGAAGAGGCGCATCAATTCGTCTTCCAGCGAGACATAGAAGCGCGTGCTCCCCGGGTCGCCTTGACGACCGGCGCGGCCGCGCAACTGATTATCGATGCGCCGCGACTCGTGCCGCTCGGTGCCGATGATGTGCAAACCGCCGAGACCGGCGATGCCCTCGCCCAGCTTGATGTCGACGCCGCGGCCNNCACTCGACGCCGCGCCGGCGCAGGCGCATCGCGAGGTTTTCGCTCTTCTCGATCGAGCGCGTGCCGACCAGGACCGGGCGGCCCTTTTCGTGCTCGGCGATGATCTCGTCGACGACCGCTTCGAACTTGGCGCTCTCGCTCTTATAAACGATGTCGGCGACGTCTTTGCGCCGCACCGGCTGGTTCGTCGGGAGCACGACGACGTCGAGCCCGTAGATGTCGCGGAACTCGCGCTCTTCGGTCTTGGCCGTACCGGTCATGCCGGCGAGTTTATCGTAGAGCCGGAAGTAATTCTGGAACGTGATCGTCGCGAGCGTCTGGTCCTCGCTGCGAACGTTCAGCCCTTCCTTGGCTTCGATTGCTTGGTGGATGCCGTCGGAGTAGCGGCGGCCGTACATNNCCGGTGAACTCGTCGACGATGATGACCTCACCATCCTTGACGATGTACTGCTGGTCCTTATGGAAGAGATTCCAAGCCTTGAGCGCGGCGTTGAGCTGATGGGTGAGTTCCAGATTGCGTTGATCGTAGAGGTTCGTAACGCCCAGCATTTTCTCGACCTTGGCGACGCCCAGCTCCGCGATCGGAACGGCGTGCGCTTTCTCGTCGACCGTGAAATCCGTATCTTTGACCAAGCGCGGAATGATCTTGGCGAACTTGCCGTAGAGTTCGGTCGCATCCTGACCTTGACCGCTGATGATCAGCGGGGTGCGCGCTTCGTCGATGAGGATCGAATCGACTTCGTCGACGATCGCGAAGTGCAAGTCGCGCTGCACCATATCTTCGAGTTGCCAGGCCATGTTGTCGCGCAGATAGTCGAACCCGACCTCGTTGTTGGTGACGTAGGTGATGTCGCTATCGTACGCCGCGCGGCGCGCGATCGAATCGATGTCGTGCTGAATGACGCCGACGCTCACACCGAGGAAGGCGTACAACGGTCCCATCCACTCGGCATCACGCTTGGCCAGATAGTCGTTGACCGTCACGACGTGCACGCCGCGCCCGAGCAGGGCGTTAGCATATGCCGCCAAGGTCGCGACGAGCGTCTTGCCTTCGCCNNCCTTCGCCGGTCTTCATTTCGGCGACCTTGCCCTCGTGCAACACTTGACCGCCCATGATCTGAACGTCGAAGTGGCGCATGTTCAGGACGCGCTTGCCCGCTTCGCGGCAGACCGCGAACACCTCGGGGAGCATTGCGTCGAGCGTCTCGCCACCGGCCAGACGCCCCTTGAACTCCGCGGTCTTGGCTGCCAGCGCTTCGTCGGAGAGCACCGCAATCGCCGGTTCGAGCGCGCTGGTTGCGACGGCCGTCTTCCTTAGCCGCGTGACCTCACGCTCGTTACCGTCGAAAAAAGATTTTAAAAATGCCATACTCGCTCATAACCTTCTAAGGGCCCCGAACGTTGCCCCGCGCTAGGCGAGGGGCAAGCCCAACATAAACGTACTACCCACACTTTCTTGCGAAGTGACCTCGAGGCGCCCGCCGTGGACCTCGACGATCTTCTTGGCGATGTAGAGGCCGACGCCGCTCCCCGAAATCGCTTGGCGGCGGGCATTCGAGGCCCGGCCGAAGCGCGTGAAAATGCGCTCCAGCTCGCCGGCCGGGATGCCGATGCCGCGATCGGAGACTTCGACCACGGCCTCGCCGGCCGCGCGGCGCACGCACACTACGATTTCGTCCTGCGAATATTTGAGCGCATTCCCGACCACATTTTCGATCACGTGCCGCAGCCGGGCCCGATCGAACGGAACGACCACCGGTTCGTCCGGCGCATCGACTCGAATGCGGCTTCCGCCGGGGTCGAGTGCGCGCACCGCGTCGCGCACGAAGCCGACCAGGTCTTCGTGATTGCGGCGCAACGAAAATCCGGCGCTCTGCGTCGCGGCCAAGGCCAGCGCGTCGTCCGAGAGTTTCGCCAGGCGCCGCGCCTGGCCGGCGATGGCCTCGATGCTGGAGCGCGAATCGGAGTTCTCGTTTTCGAGCAAGAGTTCGGCGAACCCCGAGATGACGGTGAGCGGGCCCTTGAAATCGTGTGCGAACATCGCCATCAGATCGTCCTTGAACGCGTTGCTCTCGGCGAGGGCCCGGTTCGCTCGGGTCGACTGCGCGTACAGCTCCACGTTGCGAATCGCGAGTGCTGCAAGCGTCACCAGCGCTTCGATCACGCGCGTCTCGGCGCGCTCGAACGCGCCGCGTCGTCGCGTGACGACGAACAGGCCACCGTGTTCGAGGTCGCCCGCACCCGGAAGCAACATCGGCACCACGATCAGCGGCGCGAAACCGAACGCGGTCCGAAGCGCAGCCTCCGCATCGCGAGGATCGCTCGGCAAGGTCTCGACGTTCGGTGCGCCGGCGCGCCGGTGGGCGCAGCCGACCAAGCTCAGATGGTCCGGGTTGCGTCCGTACGCGCAGGCCGAATCGCCGCGAACCAAACGTAATGCGAGTTTGCAGAGCGCTTCGGCCAACGGCTCGAGTTCGCTGAAACCGAGGATCGTTCGTGCCGCCTCGGTCAGCGCTGCGCCCTCGGCCGCATACCGGCGCAGTTGCTCGAACGCAAGCGCGCTCGTGAGCGCGAGCGCCGCATGGGTCGCGATCGCGCGCAGAAACTTGAGGTCGTCGTCGCCGAGCGACGTGCCCGCCGATTCGAGTGCAAAGAGCGAACGCAACTGACCGTCGGAAGGTAACGCGACCAGATCGCGATCGCCGTAACGAACGACGATCTGCACACGCAGCGCCGCCGTATCGACCGATCGTTCGGGGATCGGCTCGCGAATCGACGTCACCTCGCTCGCCGCGACCGGGCGGAACGCTCCGTCGCGCAGTTCGTAGGCGGCGCATGGTCGCCGAAACTCGAGGCCGAGCGCGCGAGCGCCCAAGGCCAAGACGTCGTGCGGCTCGCGCGCGTCGCGCAAGGCCAACATCGTTCGCTCGAGCAGTTCGGAACGGCGGCGGCGGAGCGCCTCGCTCTCAAGCAGCCGGATCTTCGCGAGCGCGAATTCGACCTGCATCGCGATGCCGCGCATCATGACGAGTTCAACCTCGCTGAAGGCGCGCGGCGCGGCGAAGAGCACGGACATACCCGCTTCGACCCTGCCCTCGGCGAAGAACGGCACCAATAGCGCAGCGCCGACGCCAAGTTGGCGCAAGGTTTCATCCTGCAGCGTATCGCCAACCCGTTCGATGCGGACGACTTCGCCTTCCAAACACTGCTCGAGCCGCCGTCCTCGAAGTGCGATCGGCGATGCGATCGGTTCGAGCGCTCCGGATTCCGCGCGTGCCAGGACCTCGGCCTGGTTCGACTCGTCGGGTAGGCGAGCGTATACGGCGCAGCGATCCGCAGCGAACGCCATGCGAACGTCGACGACGACCTGCGCCAGCATCGTGGCGCGGTCGGGCGCTTCGCGGATTCGCGCGCCGATTCGCCCCAGCGTTGCACTGCGTTCGGGTTCGACCTGCACTAGACGGACATTTTGGCGGGATGATCGATCACGGAGACCGGAAGCCGGCGCATCAACTCGCCGACGGTCACAAAGGTGAATCCGGCACGGCGAAACCGAGCGACCACTTCGGGCAGCATGTCGATCGTCGTCATGCGCCCGCTGTGCAGCAGAATGATGTCGGGAGCGCTCGCGTTGGCCTCCACATGCGCGGCTAGCGTCGCCGGCGTTACCGAGCGCCAATCGCCCGGATCGTCGTTCCAAAGAATGACGTGATAGCCGGCGCGCTGCGCCGCCCGCACCGTGGCTTCGCTGTAGCGGCCGTGCGGCGGCCGCATCATCGTGCGGATCGCGGGATCGCTGACGTAACGCTCGAGCGCGGCCGCGCCCGCGCTCAACTCGGAGGCCACCGCAACGGCGTCGAGCGTCTCGAAACGCGCCGGATGCGTCAGCGTGTGGTTGGCGATCTCGTGACCATCGCGCGCGATCCGCTCGGTCAGCAACGGAAAGTGCTCGGCATCGTGGCCGATCAAGAAGAATGTAGCGCGCACGTGCAGATCGGCCAACTCGTCGAGCAAGATCGGCGTGCGCACCGCATAGGGCCCGTCGTCGAAGGTCAGGGCGACGAGTTTCGCGTCGCCGGAAGTCTGGGCCGGGCCGCGATCGTGCAGCAAGCGATCGAGGCTCGCATCGAGCGACGTCGAGACCGCCCGGTGCGCGTCGGCCGCCTTGGTGACGACCGCCGGAATCGGCTGGGCCGCGAAGTGTAATTCGATGCGATAAATGGAGTACACGAGTAGCGCCACGAGGACCACGAAGATCGTGCCGCGCCGGCCGCGGCTCACTTGACGGCTGACGCCTCGCGTTGCGGAGCGCTATAGTCGCGACCGACAACGATCGTCACGCTGCTACGCGCGGGCGTCCCGGGTGCGGTCGGATCCGAGACGATCACGGCCGATTTCAAGGGGATCGCTTGCAAGACCCGATGTCCGGCGAGCGCACTCGTCTCGCTGACGTGAACTTCGGTCGCCAGATGGTTGGTCGTCGGAGCGTCGCCGACCCGCTCGATTGCAAAGCCCTGTTTCTTCAAGTCCTCGGCCAAACGGTGCGCCGCGCCGGAGATGCCGCTACCGTTGCGGACGTTGACGTGGATGGTCGCAGGCGCAAGCGCCGCCACCGAGCGAGCGTCGGGTGAAGCCGCCGGCAAGATCGAGTCGAGGAAGAGCTTGTGGACGAGGGTCGACTTCTTCGCGTCGTCCGCGATGATGACGTTTCCGCAACAGCGCAAGTCCTTGTCGCCGACGAAGGGAACTTGTTCGGTTTTGAGCGCCTTGAGGTCGACGTTGCGCATCGCATAAGCGATACTGATCGCTTCGCGATCGCTAATATCCGTCACTACGTTGCTTCTGATGATGGCGATCAACTGGTTGATGCGCAGGATGTCGCTAAATTTTTCGTCTTCGAGTTTCTTCAGGGCGATGCGCATCACTTGCTGCTGGCGCCCGATGCGGCAAGGGTCGCCGCAGGCGTCGTGACGGAAGCGACTGTACGAAACCGCCTGCTCGCCGTTCATGTGATAGAGTTTTCCGCCTTTGAAGTGGATACTGAGATGACCCCAATGGTCATCGTAGTCCATCGTCTCGTCGGGCTTGACGTCGATACCGCCGATCGCATCGATCAACTCCTTCGCCGCGTTGATGCGCAGTGTAATAAAGCGATCGAACTTCGGGATTCCTAGGAAATCCGCGACCGCGCGTTCGGCACGATGCGAGGCGTCGAGCGGGTTCGTCCCAAGCGCGTACGCCACATTAATCTTATCCTCGTGCCCGTTTGGAAAAGTGTAGTCCATATCGCGCGGCACCGAAAGTATACCGACCGATCCGCGCGGATTGTCGCGAGTCGGAAAGTTGACCGATAAGGTCATGATCGTATCGGTGCGTGCGTTGGCCGAATACGGCATCCCCTTCTCATCGTAGTTGTAATCGATTCCGACCATCAGGAGCGCGATGCGGTCCTTGTGAAAGTGCTGCTGCGGCGCCTCCATAAAGAGGCCCCCGAACAGATCGGCCGGCGAACGCTTCTCCACGATCGAGGTGACGATCACACTGCCCAAGAGCACCGCGCCGACGAGCAATGCGACCAACGCGCCGACCCGCAGCGGCGACGGCAGCGCCGGGAGCCGAACCCGACGCTCGGGTTCGGGCGCGAAATGTTTACCCGACACGCAACAGACCTTTCTCCGGCACGGAGACCGTGCTACCGAAGAAATCAAACGCCGTCGAACCGGCTAGCGTGACCAGGGCGAACTCGCCCGGCTCGGCGTCGCCGGCGAAATAGACGGCCCCATCCACGCCGGGCGCCTCGCCCTGCGAGCGTCCGACCAGAGCGATCGGCTCGCCCAGGGCCGCCCGAATCGGGTCGCCCTTGCGCAGCGCGCGGCGCTCCTCGACCAAGACCCGCTCGGTCCGGCCGATACGTTTCGCACGCGCGCGCTCGGAGGCGCGGCGTTGCGCGTCACGCAAGCGCAACAGACGGCGGCGGCGCTCGCGCGCCGAGATCTGATCCGGCATCGAACCGGCCGGCGTCCCTTCTTCTTGACTGTACGTGAAGAATCCGACGCGATCGAGTTCGGCGCGGCCGATCCACTCTTCCAAGTAGTCGACGTGCTCGTCGCGCTCGCCGGGAAATCCGACGATGAAGGTCGAGCGCATCGTGATCCCGGGAATGCGGCGGCGAAACTCGTCGATGATCTCGAGATAGCGCTCGCCGTTCGAAGGCCGCAGCATCGCGCGCAACACTTCGGGATGCGCGTGCTGCAGCGGCATATCCATATACTTGCAGACTTTGGGCAGTCGCGCCATCGCGTCGATCAACTCGTCATCGATCGTCGCCGGGTAAAGATACAGCAAACGAATCCACTCGAGCCCGTCGATCTCGTGCAACTCTTCGAGCAAGCCGGCCAAACCGCCGCGCCGCGCGCCGCGATCGCGTCCGTACATGGAGGTGTCCTGCGCGATCAGAATCAGTTCTTTGGTGCCGCCGCCCACGAGCGCGCGCGCTTCAGCCACGATCGAAGTCGTGCTGCGGCTGCGGAACGTTCCGCGCAGTTGCGGGATGATGCAGAACGTGCACGGGTGGTCGCAACCTTCGGCTACCTTTAAGTACGCGGTCGCGCGCGGAGTGGTCACGAGGCGCGGCAAGAAGTCGTGCTCGGGTTCGGCTTCGAAGTTTAGGCGCACCGGGCTGAGACCCGCGCGCGCCTCGGCCAACACGTCGACGATGCCGGCATAGGCGCCGGTCCCGACGATGCCGTCGATCTCCGGCACGAGTGCGCGAAGTTCGTCCCCGTAGCGCTGCGATAGGCAGCCGGCCACGATCAGTTGCTGACCCGGACGCTTTGCAGCCGCCTGCAACAGGATCGCATCGGTCGATTCAGCCTTGGCTGCATCGATGAAAGCACACGTGTTGATGACGACCGCGTCGGCGTCGCTCGCGTCGTCGACCAAATCCCAGCCGGCGCTGCCGAGCTTGCCGATCATCACTTCGGAGTCGACCAGATTCTTGGCGCAGCCGAGGCTGACGAAGGCAACACGGTTATTCGACATAGAGGGAGGCTTGGCATTCGGCATCGGGCGGCAACGCCCCCCGGGCCGGCCCTCTCAGCCTAATCTCAGAATCTGGTCGCTCGCTATCGGTAGTTCACGAACTGCAAGGGTAAGTCGTAGTCCAGTTCGCGCAGCAATTGCTGCACCTTCTGCAGATCGTCGCGGCTCTTGCCCGAAACGCGCAGCTGCTCGTCCTGGTACTGCGCTTGAACTTTGAGCTTCGACGCCTTGATCGCTTCGGTCAACGGTTTGATCTTGTCTTTCGGAATGCCGCTCTTGACCGTGATCACCAAGCGGAACGTATTCTGCGTCGCCGGCTCGACCTTGCCGTAATCGAACGCCTTGAGCGAGATGCCGCGTTTATTCGCCTTGCTCTGAACGATGTCGACGACGTTCTTCATCTTCAGCTCGTCGTCGGCGACGATCGTGATCGTCTTGTCGGTATTTTCGATCGACGTCTTCGAATTCTTGAAATCGAAGCGCCCGGCGATCTCCTTGCGCGCTTGGTTGAGCGCGTTATCGAGTTCTTGCGTGTCGACCTTGGAAACGACGTCGAAGGATGCATCTTGCGGCATTGCTATTTTCCCGTTAGCGAAAACGTGCGTTCGACGACGTCGCCGGCGGCGCCGAGGTTTCCGGCGTCCTTGCCGTTGACGACGATATCGACGCCGGCCGCGTTACCGGCGCGGACCGTCACCGATTTTCCGTAAAATGTCTTGTCGGTTCCGGCAGGGAGGATGCCGGCGACTTTCTGTACGCCGTCGACGGAGACGCGCATCCAAGAATCTTGACGCACGTGAATCACGATCGAATTGCCCGCTGCCGTCGGCAGAACGGTCGCGGCGGACGGCGACGCCGTGACGTCCATAGCCGGGGTTGCGGCCGGGGTTGCGGCCGGCGTCGCGGCCGGCGTCGCTGCCGCGCGTTCGGGCGTACCCGATGAATTCGCCTGTTGCCCGGCTTGAAATTGGTAGTAGCTGTAGCCGACGAACGCGACGAGCAAGAGCGCCGCCGCGGCTGCGACCAGCACCCAGACCGAGGGACCCGCCGAAGAGCGCCCCGCGTACATCGGTCCGGCAGTAGCCGCGGGCGAATCGCCCAACAGCTCGTTGTAGCGCTCGACCGCATCCTCAGGATCCAGTCCCAGGAAGCGCGCGTACGTTCGGATGAACCCTCGGACGTACACCGGTGCCGCGATCGCACTCCAATCCTCGTCTTCGATGCTTTCAAGATAGACGGACCGGATGTGAATCTGCTCGGATACTTCCGAAAGCGAGAGATGGCGCGCTTCTCGAGCCGCGCGGAACTCATCCCCCAAGGCCGGCATGCCGCTTGAGTTAGCGGGCCCGTTCGGTTATCCTGGTTGCCGCATGTCAAAGTCCCGAGTGATCGCCGCGATGAGCGGCGGCGTCGATTCAGCGGTTGCGGCCGGATTGCTCGTCGAGAGCGGCCACGACGTGATCGGCGTTACGATGAAGATGTACTCGCAGACGCGACCCTCACACGCCAAATCGTGCTGCGGCGCCGATGACTTTGACGATGCCCGGCGTAGCGCGAACACGCTAGGCATCCCGCACTACGTTCTCGACTTCGAAGAGACGTTCCGGCGCAACGTGGTTGACCGTTTCGTCACCGCCTATCGCACCGGGCGAACGCCCAACCCTTGCGTCGCCTGCAATAATTTCGTCAAGCTCGGCGCGCTGCGCCGCTTCGCGGACCGCCTCGGCGCCCGCTTCGTCGCGACCGGGCATTACGCGCGGCTGGTGCACGCCGCCGACGGCCCACGCCTCTTCGCCGGCGACGGCGCGAAAGATCAGTCGTATGCACTCGCGCAACTGACGCCGCAACAACTCGACGGCTTGCTCTTACCGCTCGGAGAGTTGCATAAGAGCGAGACCCGGACGCATGCCGCGCGTCTCGGACTCGCAGTGCATGCGAAAGCGGATTCTCAAGATATCTGTTTCGTTGAAGGCGGCGACTATCGCAACGTTCTCGACCGAGCGGCGCCGCAGACGGAACCGGCCGGCGCGATCGTCACGACGCAAGGCGAAAGCGTCGGCACGCACGCTGGCATCTCGCACTTCACCGTCGGCCAACGGCGCGGCTTGCCGGCGACGCACTTCAACGACGGACCGCGCTACGTCACGCAGATCGATCTCGTCACCAACACGATCGTCGTCGGCCGTGAAGATGAATTGTCGTCGAACGCGCTCGTCGCCGACGAGGTCAACCTCATCCGGCCCGACCGCTTCGCCGGCGGCCCTCTGCGCGTGCGCGCGATGACGCGCTATCGCGCGCCGCTCAACCCGGCGCTCGCGGCGTTCGAGCCGGGCTCGGCGACGTTGCGGCTCGATTTCGAAGCGCCTGAACGCGCGGTAGCGCCGGGACAACTGGTCGCGCTGTACGACGCGCGGAGCGACGAGGTGCTCGGCGCCGCAACGATATCAGCGGCATTACAGTGACAACAGCGGAGTTCTTCAAATCCGCGACGGTCGCACGACTAGCGCAGCCCTAGGAGGCAACGGCCTTGGCTCGGCCCTCAAGTTCAATGATACGCTCGCAAAGCATTAGGTCGCTCGCGCGCATTTGATATCTTCACGCTCGGCTTTGAGTACGCTTCCGCGCCCTCTCTGCTAGCATTTGCCGGACAGCCTCGAACCGAAGGGAGCGTCATCCTGCTCGCCCGTCGTCTGATCGCCGTTCTCGTTTTTAGCGCCTTCGCCGTGGCGCAGGCTTGCGCCCAAGGGCAGAGCTTGATGGATCAAGCGAACGGCTCGTATATGAAAAAGGACTACGGCGCCGCCGTCATCGCGTATAAAGCCGTCGTCGCCGCGGAACCGGCGAACGCCCTCGCGTGGTACCGCCTCGCCGTCTCGCAACAGTCGCTCGGGACGCTCGACGACGCAGCGGCAAACTACGGCCAAGCGCTCAAGCTGGGATTCGATGCATTCTCGGTCTACTACCGGCTGGCGACGCTCGAGGGCGCGCGCGGCGACGAGCCGGCGGCGATGGGCTTCTTGGAAAAGGCGAATGCCGCGCGGCGCATCCCGCCTGGCGACCTCGAGACCGATGCCGCGCTCGCCCCGGTTCGTTCCGATCCGCGCTTCGCCGCGCTGATCGACGCGAACGCGCGCTTCTTCTATCCGTGTACGTTTGATCAGCGCTACCGCTTCATGGATTTTTGGATCGGCGATTGGGACGTGAGCAACAAGGCCGGAAACCAAATCGGCAGCAGCCACATCGAGCAGATCAATAACTCGTGCGCTCTGCTGGAGAATTGGACGGCCGGCGGTGCGAACACCGGCAAGAGCTTTACGTTCTACGATGTCGAGCGCGACCAGTGGGTGCAGCACTGGGTCGACGGTCAGGGCGGGTATCTCGATTTTGCCGGACATCCCGATGGAAAATCGCTGGTCTTTCTGGCGCCAACCTTCAACCCGAGCGACCACAAGCCGGCCTTCCGCCGGATGACGTTCACCCCGCTCGATGATGGCCGCGTGCGGCAACTGATCGAGACGTCGCCCGACGGCAAATCACATTGGACGATCGCCTTCGACGGATACTACGCCAAGCGCGTTAGTGAATCGCGAACGTCACCGTTGCGCTCACGATGATCGGCACGTCCAGTACCGGCTCGGCCTGACCCGCGTTGAATCCGCCCGCGCTAAGAATACCGAGATCGTCGGGCTTCGTACGGCAGCCGCCGAGTGAGCTCCCGAGCTCGTTCACGGCGACGATCGAGCCAAGCCGGACGCCGGCAGCCTGCGCGATCGACGCGGCGCGCACGCGCGCGTCGGCTATGGCGGCTTGCTGGGCGCGAGCTTCGGCAGGTCCGCAGTCGTCGACGCCGAGCGTCGTTTGAATTTGAACGTTTGTCGCCATCCAGGCAAGCGAATCGGGCATGGCAACGAGTGCGTCGCGCATGATCGCTTCGACCCTCTCGCGCGTCGGCTTGGCAATCGTTCCAACGATCGAGGGGCTCGCGCCTTGCGGGGATAGAGCTCCCAAAACCGGCAGCATCCAACGTGCGTCCGGAACGCCGTGCATGCGTAGTACATCGGCGATCGTCTTTCCGGCCGCGTCGAAATCCGCGGCGGTGATGATCGGGGCCGGCGTCGCACCGGAAGCGGCGCCGGCCTGTCGGACTGGGACGATGCCCCGGTTAAAGAAGCGAATATCGATTCGCATTCGATCGGCCGGAATTCGCACGACGCCGCGTCCCGTCACGACGATCGTGTGGTCGGCCGGGGCGTTTAGCGAACGCGCCGTCTGAGCCGAGGCCGGGTCCGCCGCTAAGAGCGCCGCAAGCATCAGCCAGGCAGTACACCGCAGGCCGTTCAACTTGCAGTCGCCAGCGCCATCTCGGGGCGCAGATTCCAGTACGTGTCGCGCACGACCGGGCGGAAGCCCGCGTCGATCACGATCTCTTCGAGTTGTTTGCGGGTCGCTTCGTTGGTCGAGCCGGCATCGTGCACGACGCGTTCTTCCAAGATGGTGCCGCCCATATCGTCGCACCCGTAGAAGAGCGCGAGCTGACCCATCTTGAGGCCCGGCGTCAGCCACGAGGCTTGCAAGTGCGCGACGTTGTCGAGATATAAGCGCGAGATCGCGAGCACGCGCAGATACTCGAGCCCGGTCGATTCCTTGCCTTTCAGCGGCGTCTTGAACGGCACGTAGTACCATGGAATGAACGCGGTGAATCCGCCGGTCTCATCTTGCAAGCGGCGTACGCCGTCGAGGTGTTCGATGCGCTCGGCTTTGGTCTCGATCGAGCCGAACATCATCGTTGCCGTCGTCGGCATGCCGAGCAATTGCGCTTCGCGCATCACCCCGAGCCATTCGTCGGGCTTGACCTTGCGCGCGCTGATGCGCTTACGCACGCGCTCGACCAAGATCTCGGCGCCCGCGCCCGGAAGCGACTTCAAGCCCGCTTCGCGCAAGCGCGCGAGCACGTCGTGCGAACTCATGCCCTCGACGGTCGCCAGTCCCACGATCTCGGAGACCGAGAGCGAGTGGATGTCGACGCCCGGAAACTCGACGCCGACGCGCCGGAAGAGTCGTTCGAACCATTCGATGCGCAATTCGGGATTGACGCCGCCTTGAATCATGATCTGCGTCGCGCCCTGCTCGGCGGCCCACGCAACGCGCCCCAGCACGTCGTCGTGCGACATCGTGTAGCCTTCGCCGTGGTGCTCGGGCCGGAAAAACGCGCAGAAGGTGCAGTGTACGTTACAGACGTTCGTGTAGTTGATCGTCGTATCGATCACGTAGGTGACGTCGCTCGTCGGATAGAGCGCCATGCGCCGGTGGTGCGCGGCCGCGCCGAGCGCGTGCAGCGGAGCGTCTTCATAGAGACGTACGCCCTCCTCAAAGGTCAAGCGGCCGCCGAGCGCGGACTTTTCAAGAAGACTATCGAGACTAACGGTGGACAACGAAGGCCTCCGGTTCGACGGATGGCACCGCCGGGATCGCGCCGAGCGCGTGCAGTTCTTCAAAGTAGCGACGCAAACCGGCGCGTGCGGCCGCGTCGAACGAAAAGTTCAGCGTAGCGAAATAGGACGGGTAGAAACCAGCGGGCCGCGCGCGCACGGATTGCGCCGCAGCGACGAGTTCTTCGGGATGCGCGGCGCCCCAGCGCTGCGCCGCGATCAACGCATCGAGTGCGCCGGCGACTTCCTCGCGGTGCGAGGCCAGCACGTCGCGCCGCACCGCCCACACGGCGTAGACCATATCCAGCCCGGTCCACGCATGCCAGAGCGTGCCCAGATCGTGAACGTTGGCGGGCGTGAACGTCTGCTGCGCGTCGATCGCGCGATCGCCGATCAACAGCGCCGGCCGCCCCGCCGCGGCTTCGCCGAACGGATCGTCGCTCGGCACGAACGTCGCATGTACGCCGTAGCAGCGCTCGAGCAAGACCCGCAGCAAGTTCAGACCGCTGGCCGATTCGCGCGTCACGGCGATCGTCGCGCCGTCGAGCTGTTCGAGCGGCAAGCGACTGACGCAGACGACCGACCAGACATCGCGCCGCGAGCCGATGCAGAGGTCCGGCAGCAGTGCGAATATCTCAGGATCCGCACCGTAAGCAAACGCGCTGATCGGGCTGAGGTCGAGTCGCCCGTCGCGCAGCATCGCGTTGAGATTCGATGGCACGTCGGCGACCAGCGCGCCCGGAAAACGGACCGCACCTTCGTCGAACGCCGTGTAAATGGGCAGATCGTTCGTGTAGACGATCCGGCCCGAACGCAACACTAGGCGCTCGCCGCTTCCGCGGCGGGCGTCCAGTCGAACGGAAACTCTTCGTAGGTTGAGTTGCGCCGCACCGGAACGTAACCCGCCTCTTCGATCAGACGGCGGAACTCGCGGTCGTCGACGTATTGCCCCGACTGCGTGCCGGCGCTGTGGTAGATGCGCTCCTCGTCGGTCGAGCCGTGCGTCCCGTCCATGTCGTCGGCGCCGAACTGCAGTGCGACCTGACAGACCTTCAGACCTTGAATCATCCAGTAGGCCTTGATGTGATCGAAGTTGTGCAGCATCAAGCGCGCGGTCGCAAAGACGCGGATGTCGTCGAGCCCGGTGGTCCAGCCGCAGTCGTTGAGCTCGTTGCCGTCGGGATGGAAAGCGAGTGGAATGAAGGCGTTGTAGCCGGGCGAGCAATCCTGGGATTCACGTAGCGCGATCATGTGCTCGATACGCTCCTCGTGGGTCTCGACCGTACCGTACAGCATCGTCGCGTTCGACGCGACGCCCGCGCGGTGCGCGACCTCGTGGATGCGCAGCCAATTGGCGGTATCGACCTTGTTCGGGCAGACCAGCTTGCGAAAACGTTCGCTGAAGATCTCGGCGCCGCCGCCGTTGATGTTGTCGAGCCCCGCCGCGCGCAGGTCGCGCAGAATCTCTTCATATGAGAGCCGGTGACGGCGCGCCAAATAGTCGATCTCGGCCGCGGTGAAGAGCGAGAGTTGGACGTGCGGCAAGGTCGCTTTGAAGCGGCGCATCAAGGGCAGCCAATAGTCGAGCGAAAGTTGGCGCGGATCGTGACCGCCCACGATGTGCACTTGATTGAAGTTCGAGCCGGTCTCGAGCGCTTTGGCCAGCACCTCGTCGGCCGGCATGCGCACGGCGCCCGCTTCCTTTTCGCCGCGTGCGAACGAGCAGAACTTGCAGCCGGCGTAGCAGACGTTGGTCGAGTTGATGTAGCGGTTGAGAACGTAGAAGACTTTGCGTCCGCTCTTGCGCTCCTTGGCGCGTTGCGCCATGCTGCCGAGCGTATGCAGGTCCTGGGTGCGCAGCAGCGCGAGCCCGTCTTCCTTAGAGAGCGGAATGCCCTCGTCGACTTTGTGCGCGATGGGACGAAGTGCGGGATCGGCTATAAACGTCATCGTGATAACACTACCGTTCGCCCTCGGGGGCGACAAGGACTTCGCGCGCGCCTCCGGTCGCTACCTAAGTCGCAGCCGGGGACCGGCCGGTCAGCCGGTCGACCGCGCGCATCGCAAGCACGAGCAAGGCGGCGCCAAGCAGATAGCCGCCCAGCAGGTCGGTGGGGTAGTGCGCGCCGAGGGCCAGCCGCGACCAGCCGATCGCTGCGATCCAGAGCCCGAGGACGGTGACGATCGCGGTCCGCAGCGGAGAAGGCGGTAGCGCGCGCCAGACGACGTAGGCCCAGAGCCCGTAAAACACGAGCGAAAGCGTGGCGTGCCCACTTGCATATCCGAACGACGTTTCGTGGATGGCGAACCACTGCTCCGGCCGCGCGCGCCCGAAGAGCCCTTTGAAGAAGTCGCTCGAGAGCCAGCCGGCGAGCAACGTCGCCACGATGACGAGCGCGCGCCCGAACCAGCCGCGGCGAATCGTCCCGAAGAGCAGCGTCAGCGCGCACAGGGTCGCGTAGACCATGAAGCCTCCCGCGCGCGTGAAAAACGCGGCGAGCGGAACGCCTTTGCCGGCGAACCACGCTTCGCTACGATCGAGCACGCCCAGCGGCAGGTAGGTCACGGCCAGACCGAGCGCAACGTACGTGACCAGCAACGCCAGCGCGGCGAGCAAGGCTCTGGGCAAACGTCTCGCCGGAGCCTAGTGATCCGGGAGAACGGTCAGCGCGCGGCCGGCGTACTCGCGCACGAGTTGGGCCTGCGCGTAGTATCGGTCGGCCTCTTCTTTCGAGGTGGCTCCGACTTGCACCGTGCTCGGCACACTGTAGCCGTTCGACAGCGACGGCATCGCGCGCACGACCGTATATGTTTGCTGGAAGCTGGTCGTCGAGCGCGGCACGTCGCCCGCGCGGGAGAGCGCCAGTTTGAAGTGCGCTCGCGCATCGTCCGCGCGATCGATCTGCATTTCGTACGCGGCCGCGACCAGATATGCTTCCGAGGCGCGCAAGCTCGAGTATCCGTCCGTGCTCTGGTCGCGATTCGTATCGATCAGATGCGCGATGCGGAGCGCGGTCGAGACGATCTCGGCCGGGTCGGTACCGGTCGGTTCGGCGGTCATTCGCGCCAGCCGGCAGCCGTCGTGCAGGTCGCGCACGTCGCAGATATACGGCGTCTTCCAGATCGGAGGCTGGGTGAAGTCGACGTCGCCGGTCGCCTGCCGCGACTTGTCGGTCAGGATCAGGTTGCGATTGTCGGCTTGCGCGGCCGACGGCATCAGCCAGAGTAACGCGGCAGTGAAGAGCGCGGCGCCGATTGCCCCGAGCGGGCCGCGTAGATGAGAGTGCGGACCGGCCAAAACCATGCCGTAGCGTCCTGCGCGCGCGGGCGCCGTTCCTGCGTTCGGCGTCACCTTTCGCCGAGTGCGCCCAGCGCCTGCGTCGCGTACGCCGTGACCAGTTGGGCGGAGACCAGGTAGTCGGAGCGCTCCGCTCCGTTCGCGCGCGCTAACGCGGTCTGAAAATCTGCTCGCGCCTTCGCCGGTTGTCCGTCGCGCGCTTCGTAGGCGGCCGCCAGCACGTACGCTTGCGCCGCCCGCAGGTCGTCGACGCCGTTCGACTCGCTGCGCAGTCGGCCGTCGAAGTAGCGCGCCAGGTTGAGCGCCGCGCCGACAATCCAACTCGCCGGAACCTCCGAGGGGCTCGCGGTCATGCGCTCGAGGAGGCAGTCGACGTCATCGCTGCGCTCGCTGCATTTCGTCAGCGCGCGCCACTTCGGGGCGCGCGAGAGATCGATGTCGCCGAGATCCTGCGGCCGGTCGATCGTCAGGATCAGATTCGCGTACCCCGCGGCGGCCGCACCGTGCGGCGCAAGAACGCCCAGGGCGAGCACGAGTGCTACTCCGAGCAAAGCGCGGCGCACGGGTCGCTCTATACGCCTTGCGCGAAGAGATCCGGCTGCGTGTCCTGACCGAAGCGCGCGGCGATCGTCTCTAAATCGCCGAGACCAATGTTGATGCGACGCGGCTTGGTTCCTTCGTGCGGTCCGACCACGCCAAAGTCTTCGAGTTGCTTCATCAAGCGTACCGCGCGCGGATGGCCGATCGCAAATTGCGACTGCAGCTGTGCGGTCGATGCGTAGTTGGTCTCGATGATGAATTTGGCCGCATCGTAGGCGAGCGGATCGACGACCCTGGTGCGCTCGTCGTCCTCGATCGGGCTGACGTCGACGTCGAGCAAGTTGTCGGGACGCGCCTGCGACGCCCAGAACGAGACCAAGCGCGTCACCTCGGCGCCGGTAATCAAGGCGCCCTGCACGCGTACCGGCTTCGGCGCGTCGATCGGCAGGTAGAGCATATCGCCGCGTCCGAGCAGCCGCTCCGCGCCGGCCATGTCGAGGATCGTGCGCGAGTCGACTTGCGAGCTGACCGCGAAGGCGATGCGCGACGGGATGTTGGCCTTGATGATGCCGGTGATCACGTCGACCGACGGACGCTGCGTCGCGACGATCAAGTGGATGCCGGTCGCGCGAGCGAGCTGCGCCAAACGGCAGATCGTCGTCTCGACTCTCGCGGGCGCGATCAGCATCATGTCGGCCAACTCGTCGATGACGATCACGACGTAAGGAAGTTTCTCGTCGGGATACTTCGCGTTGTACTCTTCGATCTTGCGTACGCCGGCCTTGGCGAAGCGCTCGTAGCGCGAATCCATCTCTTTGGTCATCTCGAAAAGCGCGCCCGCCGCCAAACGCGGATCCGTGATGACGTCTTTGATCAAGTGCGGGATGCCGTTGTAGACGGTCAGCTCGACCCGCTTGGGATCGATCAGGAGCATCTGCACTTGGTCGGGCGTTGCCGAGACCAGCAGCGAGGCAATGATGCAGTTGAGGCAGACGCTCTTGCCCGAGCCGGTCGCGCCCGAAACGAGGAGATGCGGCATCTTGCCGAGATCGCCGAAGACCGGACGGCCGGTGACATCTTTGCCGAGCGCCATGTTGAGCGGCGGGATCTGGCCGCGGAACGGCAACGCCTGTAAGATCTCTTGGATTGCGACGACCGAAACTTGCGCGTTCGGAATCTCGATGCCGACCGCGGACTTGCCCGGAATCGGAGCCTCGATACGTACCGACGTCGCGGCCAGCGCGAGGGCGAGATCGTCGGCGAGCGACGAGATGCGCGAGATCTTGACGCCGCGATCGGGTTTGAGTTCGTAACGTGTGATCGCCGGGCCGCGCTCGATGTGCGTGACCTTCGCGCCGACGCCGAACGAAGCGAGCGTGTCTTCGAGCAACGTCGAACGCTGCGTCTCATCGACCATCGCTTGCTGCGGCGGATCGAAGAGCGCCAAGTCGGGCAGCCGGTAGTTGCGCCGTCCCGCCTCGACGGGATGCGCGTATGTCACCTTGACCGGCGGTTCGTATTCGGCCACAACCGGCGACGCCGGAGCCGCTTCCTCGTCTTCGCTTTCGTCGTCGTCTTCGCTTTCGTCGTCGTCTTCGCTTTCGTCGTCGTCGTCGTCGTCTTCGTCTTCGTCTTCATCGTCCTCGGCGTCGTCGAATTCGTCCGCGTCTTCGTCGTCGTCGTCGGCGTCCTCACCCTCGTCGTCTTCGTCCGGTTCGATCTCATCGAGTTCGACCGGCTCGAGGCGCTGCTTTACCGGAACGAGCGCGCTGCCCGTTGCGGCCGGCACCGGCAGATGGAAGGCCTCGCGCAAGGTCTGCGGACCGCTCTTGGCCGCTTCGGCCGGCGGCTTGCGCGGCACGGCCCGCGGCACCAGCGAACGCAGGTGCGCGATGGCTCGGATGCACCAGCCGATTGCACGCTTGGCCGAGAGGCCCGTGATCCAAACGGTCAGCGCCAGCGCGACGACGGCCAGCGCGACGCGCTCGCCGGGTACGCCGAGGAAACGCTGCAGTTCGCGGACGAGCCAGGCGCCGGCGGCGCCGCCCGAGCGCCCGTACGCAGCATCGATAACGAAGAAATACGCCAGCGATGCGCTTCCGAACTTGGCGATCAGGCGAGGAACGTTGATCTCGAGAAAGACGATCCCGCCCAGCAACGCAACCACCACCGGCACGAGCCAGGCGGCTCCGCCAAAGGCGATGCCGAGCCAGCGCGCGAGCGTTTCGCCGAGCCAACCCGAGCGGTCGGGTGCGCCGATCGCTAATCCGAGATAAAGCGCCGAGCCGAACGCCGCGATTCCGGCAATCTCGAGATTCAGCCGCATCGTCGCACGAGCCTTACGGCGTACGCGTGCCATTGCCGCCAACCTTAGCGAGGCGCGGGGCGCACACCTGTTCGCGCCGAAGCCTCGCAGCGATGATCACGCCGACGATCGTCGTCCTGGAAGGCGACCAGACCGGTCAAGAACTCCTCGCCGAAGCGCTGCGCGCAATCGACCGCGAGATCATCGGCATGCAAATCGATCTCGAGGTCTACGATCTCTCGCTCGAGCGTCGCCGCGCAACGAAGAACGCGGTCGTGTACGAAGCGGCGGCGGCAATGAAGCGCACCGGCCTCGGATTGAAAGCCGCGACGGTGACGCCCGAGGGCCACGGCGACATCGGTTCGCCCAACGCCATCCTACGCAAAGCGATCGATGGAAAGGTCATCGTTCGCACCGGTCGCCGTTTGCCCGGCGTGCGGCCGGTCGCCGGTATTCATGCACCGATCTCGATCGTGCGCATGGCGGTCGGCGACGCATACGGAGCCAAAGAGTGGCGCGAAACGCTCGCCGGCGGCGACGAAGCAGCCTACCGCACCGAACGCATCGAGCGCAGCGTCTGCCACGCCGTTGCCGAGTACGCCTTCTTCCACGCGCGCAAGACCGGCTCGAAAGTCTTCGGCGGCCCGAAGTACACGGTCAGTCCAGTGTACGAGGGTATGCTTAAGGAAGAGATGGATGCGGCCGCCGCGCGCTACCCCGAGGTGACCTACGAGCCGCAGTTGATCGACGCGACCTACGCGCTCCTGATCTCGACGGGCGGCGATCCGATGGTGATCCCCACGCTCAATCGTGACGGCGACTGCCTTTCGGATCTGGTCATGCAACTCTTCGGATCGATCGCCGGAGCGGAGAGCGTCTTGCTCTCGTTCGACGCCTCGTTCAAACCGAACGTCGTGATGGCCGAGGCGCCGCACGGCACCGC
>PLDY01000061.1 GCA_003136895.1 Candidatus Erabacter solicola
CGCTCGCCGAGCTGTGGCCGTCGCTGCTCTCGATCGTCGATTGGTACGAGCGCGGCACGGATTTCGGAATCGGCGCCGATCCGGAGGACGGCTTGCTGCGCGCCGGCGCATCGGGCGTGCAACTGACGTGGATGGACGCAATGGTCGGCGATACCGTGATTACGCCGCGTACGGGCAAACCGGTCGAGATCAATGCCCTCTGGTACAACGCGCTACGAACGTTAGCCGAATTCGCACCGCGCGCCGCGGGCGACGTTTCGCGCTTCGAGAAAATGGCCGAGCGCGTGCGAGCCGGTTTCGCCCGCTTCGAAAGCGCGCAGACTGGCGGCTTGTTCGACGTGATCGACGGACCGGAAGGTGACGATGCGACGATCCGCCCGAATCAGATCTTCGCGGTCTCGTTGCATCACAGCCCGATCGATCCGCCGCTGCAGCGCGCCGTCGTCGACCTATGCGCGCGCGACTTGCTCACGCCGATGGGATTGCGGAGTTTGTCGCCGCGCGACCCGCGCTATGTCGGCAGGTACCTCGGCTCGCCGGCGCAGCGCGATGCCGCGTATCATCAAGGGACCGTTTGGACCTGGCTGATCGGCCCGTTCGCACTCGCCCACGCCCGCGCGAACGATGATCGCGCCGGCGCGCTGGCAACTTTGCAGCCGCTGCTCGACCGCGTCTCCGAGCCCGGGAACGCGACACTCGGAGAGATTGCGGACGGCGACGCGCCGTTCGAGCCGCGCGGCTGCATCTCGCAAGCCTGGAGCGTCGCGGAAGTCCTGCGCGCCTGGCACGCGCTGCAGGGTTAGGCCTCCGCGACGCGTCCTAGCCCGTCTTGACGAAATCCGCCAGACGCTCGAGGGTCTGCTTCCAGCCCTCTTCCATCCCGTCGAGGGCGAAGGCGGCTTCGGGCGTTGCTTTGATGACGTGCGCCGTCATCGTGAGAGCCGTCTTTCCGTTCGCCTCAACGAAGGTAATTGTGTTGCGTACTTCGAGCAACGGGTTTCCGGCGTCGTCGGCGATGGCGACATTCGTCATGACGATTCGCTCGGGCTCGACGATCTCGTCGAAGGTGCCCGTCATCGGATAGATCGTGCCGTCGGGTCCGCACATGTCGATGCGGATGATGCCGCCCGGCCGCGCGTCGACCTCGCAGCGAGCGTTTGTGAAATCTCGCGGGCCCCACCATTGCGCGAGATGCTTGGAATCGGTCCACGCCGCGAACACCAGGCTGCGCGGTGCATCGAAGACGCGAGTGATGACGAGATCGGGCTTATTTCCTACGGCCACGTTTCTTCTTGCCTCTCTGAAGTTCGGTCAGGTAATCGTCCAAGCGGTCAAAACTCTGCATCCAGTATTGTTCGTAGTGCTGCAACCAGCGAGTGAGTGGCGCGAGCCCCTGCGCGGTCGCGTGGTAGAAGGTATTGCGTCCATCGCGTCGCCCGCTGACCAGTTTCGCGTCTTGGAGTGCTTTGAGATGCTGCGAGACCGCCGGCTGGGAAACTCCGGCGTGCTGCGTGAGCGCAACGACCGTCGCCTCGCGCGCGGTAATGATTCGTTCGTAGATCGCCCGGCGCGTCGGATCGGAAAGCGTTCGCATGAGTAGGGTGACTTGTGGAGCGGCGATCACGGATTTAATCATAAGTAGATACTTATGAGTTGTCAAGAGCTTTCGCGAGCTTCGTTGTGTAGGCTGCCGCGAGCGGGTCTAGGCTAAGGCTGCGTTCGCCGCTGCATTCGATCGAAGCGTGATCCCGACGGCGACGAGGATGGCGAACCCGCCGAGCGCCGTTTGGGGTGAGACGGCCTCCGCGAACAACAGCGCGGCCAGTATCGCGGCACTGACCGGCTCGAGCAGCGTCGCCATCGCGACGACGCTCGGCGTGAAATCGCGCAGCGCGGCGTTGAGGGCCGTGTGTCCGATCAATTGTGCGAAGATCGCCATGCCGATCACGCCGAGCCAGGCGCGATAATCACCGAGCGCGGGCGGCCCTTGGTGCGCGAACAGCATCAGCGGCACCAAACTGAACGCGGCCCACGAATACGTTCGCGCGACGATCGCGGACGTTGGAATCGCAGGGCGATCGAGCGTCGCCGCGCCCGCACGTTGCACGACGATCAGGTAGACACCGATCGCGATTCCGCCGACGNNGCGCGAGCACATCGCCGAGCAGCGCGTGCCCTGGAATCGGAGCGGGCGTGACGCGTTGCAGTACGATCATTCCAAGCCCGAGTGCAGCCAATGCAAGCGCGAGATAGTACGCGCGAGCCGGAGGCCGCCGTTCGAAGATCGCCGCGTAGGCGCACGTCCAGATCGGCGTCGTCGCGACCAGAATCGTCGAGACCGCGACCGGCGCGTAGAGCAGCGAAGCGATCCAGGTGGCGAAGTGCGCGGCGAGGGCCACGCCGGCACCGGCGAAGATAAGCTCCCGCTTCCAACCGATCCGGGCCGGCGAGCGTACGACGAACGCCAGGACCACGAATGGAACCGCCGCGATCGCCAGGCGCAACGCCGAAACCGCGAACGGCCCGGCGCCGGTGAGCGCGTAGCGCGCGAAGATCGCAGCGGCGCCGATCGCGAGTTGCGC
>PLDY01000070.1 GCA_003136895.1 Candidatus Erabacter solicola
CGCGAAAGCCGATTCGAGCATCGACTCCGTGAGCGTGGTCGCGATATGGCCTGCCTCTTCCATGCGCACCGGTATGTCGCGCGCCGCTTCGAGTTGCGCGGGCGGCAGCGAACGCAGACCGTCGAGGTTCGTCTGCCGCCGCGTATCGGTCCCGGAGAGTTCCAGTTCGCCGAGGATCGGCGAGTAGAAGAAATTCAGATTGATCGTCGGGCCGAGCGCGAACTCCTCGATACGCGCGGCGCGAAGCCCCGTCTCGCTCACCATCCCCGCCGCGAGCAGCTTCTCCGCCTCCGCATCGTACTGCGCGGGCGAGCCGCACAGAAAGAACGCTCGCTCGAAACCGACGACCGCGTGTGCGGCCTTGACCATCACCAAGCCATCGATCTCGTCGCGCGACGCAAAACTGCGCGGGTGCCGAATGCCCGCGCGCGTCAGCAGAGCGTATTGGTTCTCGGGCTCATCGCGCTCTTCGGCCCGTAAGAGCTGACGATTGCCGAAGAACGGCGTCAGCATGCCGCGCTCGATCTCGTCGTACGAATAGCGCTCGTGCAGATAGACTTCGAACGAGCGATTCGGCACGAAGAGCACGTTCTCATCGAGCAAGCGCTGCTGAACTGCGGGGGCCAATATTTCTGAGAACACTTCCAGTTCGATCGTCGCGTCGACGCAGCCACGGTCGGGGCCGGAGCGACGCGTGTAGTGCTGCGCATAGGTTCGGTCGCGGCCGCGTGCGGTCACAACGATGCTGCGTAAGCCTTGGGCGCGCGCGCCCGAGGCGACGTCGAGCGCCGAATGGCTTCCAACGGATGCCAACGTGAGACGCTGCTTGTCGTAGCGAGCCAGTGCATCCGCGATGCGTTGCTCGAGCATCGCGCCTACGACGCGGCCAATTGGCGTGCCTGAGGAGAACTTGCGTACTGCACGAGCAACAGCATCCGAATCTTTTCGGCCTCGGGCTGTGTCGCCTCGGCATCGACCCGTTTCAGCAAGCGGTAGACGTCGAACAGATGTTGCGGCAAGGTCGCATCGTGCGGATACTGGCGCTGCCAATCTTGGATCGAGCCGAGAAGCAGCAACGCATCCGAAGCCATGCGGCTCCCCCAGCCGGCATCGAGATACCGGTTGATGCGCACGACCTCGTTGTTCACGCCGATCGGTGAGAGCTTCGAGTTGCCGAAGTATTCATCCGCCGGTGCGGTCCGCGTCAGGCGCAGGTCGTGCGGGATCGCCTTAATGCGGCCGATGACCTGCAACTCCGGCGTGCGGTTGCGGCGCTCGTCGATGCTCTTGGCGTTCGCCCGATCGGCTTCGTTGAAGGCCGCGTCGCTCGTCGTGGCGGCATCGCGCGCGATCGTGAACAGCTCGATGTTCTCGGGGCTCGGCACGCGAACGAGCGGGAGCCCGGGATCGGCCCCGTGCGCCAGCATGAGGCTGCGGTACTTTCCGTCCTTCGTGAGGTTGTAAGCCCGCACATCGGCGACGATCACCTGCACGAGCGAGTCGGCGTCGTGATGAAAACTCTTGGCGACCGCGACGGCATCTTCTTCGGCCTGGTCGGAGAGAACCGCCGGATCGCGCTCGCCCGTCGTCAGGCGTGTCAGGAGCATCGAAGCTTTGGCGGCGCGCTCGAGGTCTCCGTGATCTTGCACCCACACGCAGGCGTCGCGCACGTACCACTCCGACGCATCGTCGTTCGTAAGCGGATTGTAGTGCATCTGCGTGGCCACATCGACCGCAAGTGCGGCGATCTCCGCATACTGCGCGTCGGACGGTTTGAAGAGCGCGTACGAGCGCCCCGCATCGAAAACCGCCGTCTGATAGTAGGCCTCCGCGACAAACGGCCAGCCTTTGGAGGCGCCATCGTCGTAGGCTTTGCGCATGGTCGCGTAGAGCGCGAGCGGATCGGTCTCGATCGCGGCGCTGCTCGCGAGCGGCGTCAACAGCGACAGCGCCAAGAACAGTGCGGCCGCGCCGCGTTTAAGAATCGGCCACGCCATCGTCGAGAACCGCATGCAACGAATTCGAGAGGAGCGCGTTCTTGATCTCGCGCGCGATGCGCCGACCGGTCGACATCGGTTCGCTATAGTTCAGGTACGAGTACGGCGACCCGTCGATGAAGAGGTTCGTGCCGGCGACGATTCGGGCCGAGATCTCCATGATGTAGAACTGCGCGTCGGGCGTGATGATCGTCTCGATGCAAAAGGCGCCGAAGAGACCCTTGGGCGGACAGATCTCCTGGCTCACGCGCACGACATCCTCGCCCATGCGGTACGCCTCGGCCAGCATCGACTCGCGCAGTGAGATCGGCGAGTTGCCGACGACGACATAGCTCGGGCTGACGTCCATCCCTTCCTGCGCGGCAGCGGGGATGCGGCCGAGCGAGTCGACGTTCGTTTCGTACCGGCGGTCCATGCTCATGATCTCGAGCTTGCCGGTCAGCGGCGAGTAGAAGTAGTGAATGTAGAGCGGAACGCCGATGATGTACTCTTGCAGCGTGTAGTTCTGGCGCGTTAACTCGCCGGCGCGGCGCTCGAAATCGATCGCGTCGCGCACGAACATATACCCCTTGCCACCTTGGGCGCCATAGAGTTTAACGATGACCGGCCGGTCGATCTCCGAGCCCGTCTTGAACTGACGCGGAAGGGTGAGACCGGCCTTGGTCAGCCAGACGCGCTGCAATTCGCGGCTCGCCTCCCAATCGAGGACGGCCTTGTTCCCGAAGTACGGAATATTCATCCGTTTGTGTTCTTCGAGCGAGAGGTACGCGACGAACGAACCGTGCGGCACGATGACGATCTTACGCTGTTCGAGTTGCGGCACGAGCGACATGAACTCTGAATACTTTGAGATCGCGATGACCTCGTCCACGAAGCTGAACGAACGGTAGAGCCGTTCGGTCTCGCGATTCGCGATTGCCAACGTCTTGAAGCCCTCGTCGTGCGCACCCTTGAGGATTTGCAACGCCGAATGCGAGCCGAGCGTCGCGATCGTATAAAAGTCGCCCTCGCTCTGCGTGGCCGGCGTCGGTAAGAGTTCGGGTGCGATCATCGGACGGTTGCTTTCTGAAACGCTGGATTACAGAGCAGAGTTTGGGCCGCGCGCGCGACGACCTCCGGCCCGGCCGCCTCGCCGCCGTTCTCGAGCATGCGCCATGCCGTGAAGCGCTCGATCCGCGTTACGCCGGGGAGAAACCGGCCCGCTATTCGGACCTGGCCCGCTCGAGCGGCCGCGGCGCTCGAGCGGCTTTCACTCTGCAGCTCTTCTACCCAAAGTTCGCCGGCTTGCGGTTTGCCGTCGGCCCGAACCCGCAGCGAGTGTTTGTTCGGGTTGTAGATGGTCTCGAGGTCGCGCAAGGTCGCGACGACCGTGTCCTCCTGCGCGGGATCGAGTTCGACGCGATAGAGGTCGGCGCGCCGCAGCTCGGCGAGTTCGACCCCGAGGCGCCGCAAGGTCGCGAGCGCCGTCTCGGCCTCATTGTCGGGAATCGTCAGCGCGACCTCGACGCAGCGCGTTACGGTCATCGCGCCAGCGCCTTCGCGAGGCTCTCAAAGAGCGCGATGCCGCCCGAGGTCGCGAGCATGGCGCTTGCATCCCCACGCGCTTGTTCCCGCGATGCGTCGTGATGCATGAAGGTCCAAGCGTCGCGCTCGGGATGCGGCATGATCGCCAGCACGTTGCCGCGTTCGTTTGTGATGGCCGCTGCGCCAAGAGCCGAGCCGTTGGGGATCGCCTCGGGAGTCACGTCGCCGTTCGCATCGCAGTACGTGAACGCAAGGAATCCCTCGCGCGCGATGCGACCGAGCGTAGCCGAATGCGCTGCGAGCCGGCCCTCGCCATGTGACGCCCAGGCCGGGATGACCGCGCCCGGCTTCAACGCGGCGGTGATCGCACAGCGCTCCGGCGGAATCGACAGTTTGACGTAGACGTGCGTCGAGCGATACTTCCCGAGCGGCGCATTCCTGGTGAATCCCGCTTGCGCGTTCGTCGCGCCGTCGAGGCCCGGAGCAAGCCCGCTCTCGAGCACGACCTGCGCGCCGTTGCAGATGCCGAGCACGAGCTTGCCCGCGGCCGCTCCCTCGCGCACGGCAAGCATCAGCCGGTCGTGCGCAGCGATTGCCCCGGCGCGCACGCGGTCCTCGTACGCAAAACCGCCCGGCAAGACGTAAGCGTCGAACGCGCGCACCGCATCGAAATCGGCATTCCAGTGCACAAGCTCCGAATCCAAACCGACCGCACGGCACGCGCGAAGCGTCTCTTCTTCGCTGTTGGTTCCCGGGAAAATCAGGATTCCGACGCGTTTGCTCATTGCGGCAACTCCTCGTAGAAGTTCCGCAAGGGCGCCGACCATGCTTCGTAGAGTTCATCGACGGAGTATGTCTCTATCCGGGCCCTCGGGTCACCCTCCAAGCCGTTCGTCGAAAGTTCGTACTCAGCGGTAGTATAACCGTACATCACGATCGCATATTCGAAAATGTCTCCATGACTCCGCAGCACATTTTTGAAATCGGTCGTTGCTTCGACCAGAAAGCCGCCGTGCTCTCCGAAGAACGCCGTCTCGTACGCGGGCGCGCACGGCTCAAATGGATCTTCCTCGCCACGAAATAGCGCCGCGCCGATTCGTGCACCAGCCTGTGTGGCAAATGCCATCTCGGCGGCCGCGACGAAGATGCCGCCGTCAGAGACGTCATGGACTGCGAGAATCGTTCCGCTCGCAATGCCATCGAGTACGATGGCATTCTGGCGCCGAACCTCTTCGTAGTCGATTTTCGGCAGGATTCTTGGATCCCGTCCGCCGAGCGCCGCAAGCACCGATCCGCCGATTGCTCGACCCAACCTTCCGATATAGTAGATTGCACTTCCGACACGTTTGAAACCGGGCGTCACCGTTCTTGAAACGTCGGCGATCGACCCGACGCACGCGATAATCGCCGATGGTGGGATCGAGTGCCCCGCAGCAGATTGGTTATAGAGGCTCACGTTGCCCGAGACGAACGGCACCGATAGCTCGCGCGCTGCTCGCGCGATGCCATCGAGCGACGCAACGAACGCACCAAAGTCGGCCGGATTCTCCGGGTTTCCGAAGTTCAAGCAGTCCGTCAGTCCCGCTGGCCGCGCGCCGACCGCCACGACGTTTCGAACGGCTTCGCAGACTGCGTGCTCGGCTGCAAGTTCCGGATTGACTTCAGCATAGCGCGGGTTGTGATCGACTGAGAGCGCGACGCCGAGCGGACTGCCCGGAATCGGGACGACGACGCCGGCATCAGCGTAGCCGCATTGCATCGACGTCGTACCGCGCACGACCGAGTCGAATCGTTCGTAGATTGGTCTGCGCGAACAAACGTCACCATGCGCTAGCACGCGAAAAGCGAGGTCCCGCTCAAACAGACTCGACACAAGAGGCGTCTCACGAATTACCTCCGCCTCAAGCTCATCCGGACTGATTTCCTCAGCTCGGGTTTCCACCCGCATGACTTTCAACTCCCGATCCTCGCCTCGCGCTTGCCGGAACGCATCCTTAATCAACGAAGTTCCGTGAGTCGGAAACCCCAACCTCGGCTTTGGCAGATCGTACGGACGATCGTACCTGATACCGCCGGCCAGAAAATCGATCGGCACACGCATCACTTCAACGCCGCGACGCGTGAGGACGTACTCCTTTTCGGTCGTCACCGTCCCGATCACCGCGGCCTGCGCTCCGCGAGCGATCATCGGCAACGAAAACTCTTCATTGTAAATCTCGAGCAGACGCGGCGTGAATGACGGCGGGACGACCCACGCCAGGCGCTCTTGCGTCTCGCCGACGGCGATGACGGCGGCCGGCAAGTCAGGCTGCGTCGTAGGGCATGTATCCAGATCGATCCGTGCGCCGAAACCACCGCTTGCCGCCAACTCCGCCGTGCAGCCCATGATGCCGCCGGCGCCCAGGTCCTTGAAGCCGACGGTTAACCCGAGTTCGCGAATCGCCTCGAACGCGTGATACGACGCGCGCATAATCACGTTCTTCAAGAACGGATCCGGCACTTGGACTGCGCTCTTGTTCGATTCGGCATCCGCCTCGTCCAACACGAGCGACGAGAACGCCGCTCCGCCAAAACCGCTGCGATCGGTCGCCTTCCCAACGAGCACGATATCCCAGCCCGCCGAGCCGGCCGGCGCGACCGAATGAATGATCTCGGATTCTTTGATCAACCCCAGTGCGACCACGTTGACCAAACAGTTGTCCCGGAAACCTTCGTGAAAGTAGACGTCGCCCGCGATATTCGGAACGCCGATCGCATTTCCGTAGGCGGCGATCCCATCGACAACACCTTGCGCGACATAGCGCGAATGCGGATCCTCGAGCGGTCCGAAGCGCAACGGATCGGCCAGCGCGATCACTCGCGCGCCCATGCACAGCACGTCGCGCACGATGCCGCCCACGCCGGTCGCGGCGCCTTCAAACGGCACGACTTGCGAAGGATGATTGTGGGACTCGTGCGCGATCACGATACCGTACCGTTCGCCCTGCCATTCGCCGAGGTGCACGATACCGGCGTCCTCTTGCGGACCTTGCATCACCGTCGGCCCTTCAGTCGGCAGGCGCTTCAAGAAGTGTCGCGAGCTCTTGTACGAGCAATGCTCGCTCCACTGAGAATCGAACGCGTGGCACTCGACAATCGACGGATCCCGGCCCAAGCGCTCGGCGATCTGCCGAATCTCGAGCAGGCTGAGCGCCAGGCCGCGCGCACGAATCTCCGCCTGCAGCGCGACATCGTCGACGCCGCGCACCTTCAATTCAGGCAAGCGTCCCGTTCGGCCCCGGCGGCGGCGAATTCAGTTGCGCATCGGCCTGCAGGACGGCGGAGCGTGCGTTGGCCTGCACCAAGAGCGTCCGTCCGAACGTGACGGTGTCGTCGAGCGCCAGCACCTTCCCGATCGCGAGTGCCAGTTCGTCCGCTTCCATCTCGGTCACATCGAAGACCGGGTTCGGCGTCGCCGCCGCCAGCACCGCAGCCACGTGTGGGCCGGACGCGATGTAGACGAGGCGCGGGAACGTCGCGTCGAGCTGCTGCACGATCTGGATCGCAAACCCCGGCACCAAGTGCGTCGAGACCACGCGGCGTAAACACTGCACGCCGAACGGGGAGAGCGAGCGCACGACCGGCTCCAACAGCGGCACGGCCTGCGCGCCATCGGCCACGAGCGCGATCGTCCCCGTCCGCGTAACCGGGAAGGTCCCGACCAACTCGGCGACCCGCTCGTAGTTGTCGCGCACGCGCTCGAGATCGCTCGGCGTCACCTCGTGCAAGTTACGGTAGAGCTGTTTGTCGAGCATCAGCTCTTCGCGCCCCTGGGGCCAGATGCGCCACGAATCGTTATCGATCACATCCGCAATCACGAGATTGCCGCGCCCCTCACCGCCGATCAGGCGCCCGAACTCGATCTTAAGATCGACCAAGACGGTCTCGCGCCTCCGCCAGGCATGCGCCAAAATCTCGAACGTGATCCGCGCGACCTCGCCCATCATGGCGAGCTCGGCCGGGTTCGCGATGCCGCGCGCCACGATCTCGTCCGGCTCGATGAGCGGATCGTGATTGGCATCGTCCTTGATGAAGAATTCGAGCATACGCGGCACGATGAGCGAGCCGCGTGCGATCGCGGGCTTGCGGCGAACGAGCGAACCGGCGGCCACGCCGCGCACGACGACTTCTAGCGGAATCATCGTGCAGCGTCGCACCAGCATTTCGTTATCGTCGTCGTCCTCGCCGCCCGAGAGATAGTGCGTCGGCAATCCGCAGAGGTTGAGCAGCCGGAAGACGCGCGCGGTCGTCTTGGCCGCGATGCGGCCTTTGCCCGCAATCTCGTCGCGCCGCGCGCCGTCGCCGGCGGTGATGCTATCCTGGGCTTGCACGACCAGAACGTCGGGCTGACCCGGCATCTCGTAGAGCACTTTGGTCTTGCCGCGAGCAACTTCTAGACCTTTGTTCACGAGGAAGTCTCCAAGAGTTCGCCCGGCTTCGGGAAAGGCTGCAGATCGCCGATCTGCTCGGCCAAACGGCGCGCGCGCTCCGGTGCGTCACCTATGTGGTCGCTTGGATCGAGCAACGAGCGCATCTCCGCCGGGTCGAGCAACGCGGTCAGGTGGGGATCGTCGGTCAGATGCTGTGCGAGCGAGTTGTCGCCGCCGCGCGCGAGCGCCTCGTGGGCGAGCATCGCCGCGATTCGAATCGACTCGTGAACGGCCTGGCGGTCCCCGCCGGCTTTGACCGCCTCGAGCAAGACCGCCTCGCTGCCGGCGAACGGGCCGTAAGTCCGCAGGTTCTGCGTGATGCGGCGCTCATCCAAGCGCAGACCCTCGGCCAGCTTGGCTGCGAGCGTGAGGAGTTCGTCCGTGCAGAGAAAGGCTTCGGGCAAGACCGTGCGCCGGTTGGCGCTGTCATCGAGCGTCCGCTCGAGATAGTTCGTCGCCGCGTTCTGCCAAGCGACGCCGGCATACGCGGGCAAAAGCCGCGCCAGCGAATCGATGCGCTCGGAGAGCACAGGGTTGCGCTTGAACGGCATCGCCGAACTGCCGACCTGCTTCGCACCAAAGGCCTCGAACATCTCGCCGAAGCCGGGCGACGAGAGCACGCGCACGTCCGCGGCGAACTTGGAGAGCGACGCGCCGACGCCGGCTAACGTGGAGAGAACGAGGTAGTCGAGCTTGCGCGGGTATGTTTGCGTGCTCACCTCGCGCGCCGTCAGGTCGAAGTGTGAGAGTACCTCTTCTTCTTGGTCTCGCGCGCTACGGCCACTGCCCCGCAGCAGCCGTTCGTAGGAGGCCGATGTGCCGACGGCGCCGCGAATCCCCTTCGCCGTAAGTTGCGCGAACGCGCCGCGCAGTTGCACTTCGTCGATAAGCAAATCCTGCGCGTAGACGGCGAGACGGTAGCCGACCGTCGTCGGCTCCGCCGGCTGAAGGTGCGTGTAGCCCATGCAGATCGTATCGGCGTACTGCACGATGCGCGCAGCGAGCCCGCGAAGCACCATCTGTACGCTTTCGCCGATTGAGGATAGCGCGCGACGCATACGATACGTCTCGACCGTATCTTCGATATCCATCGACGTCGCGCCCAAGTGCAGTTTTCCGCCGCCGAGCTTAGCTTGGGAGGCGAAGACTCGAATCTCGGCCATCAGATCATGACCGATCTCGCGCTCGATCGCTAGCGCGGCGTCGATGTCGATGTCGTCGGCGTGCGCCTCGAGGTCCGCGACCTCGGCGCGCGTCAACAACCCGCTGCGTTCTTGCGAGCGCGCGAGCGCTACCCAAACCGCGCGCCACAATCGCCGCCGTTCTCGCTCCGAGAACAGTGCGCGCAACTCAGCCCGTCCGTATCTCCAGGAAAACGGCGAAGCGTACGTCGAGGCATCCATCCCAAGCGCGGTTCGCCGAGTCTGAAAACCGCGCCTTGGTTGGCCGCGCGCCGGCAGCTAGAGCTGAAGACGTGAGGCCCGGAGATTCGCCGCTACGGCGAAACCCCGAGCCTCATTGTCAGACCTACTGAATGCCGTACACGTAGAGGAAGGCAAAGACTGCGGCCTTGGTCGGATCGGTTGGAGCTGCATAGTTTGCTTCGACGTACAGCGTATAGTTATACGGCGTAAACGCGCCGGCGGCTCCCGGGACGACCGCTGCCGGACCGGCGGTATTTCCGGTAGTCGAACCATACGCAGGCAGCGGACCGCACTTCGCAGCGAAAACGTTCGCCGGCGGAGCTGCTGGTTGCGAGCAGGTAACCCGAACGTCGTAGGTATTCACGAGCGTGCCGGGACCGGCAGAGGTTCCGTTGCCGACCAGCTCAAGACTCACTGAGGTCGCCGTAGGCAAGCTTCCGCTGGGCAAGGAGGACCAGTGTGCGATGAGGGTGCTGTAGGTGAAAAACGACCCCGGGGCAAGCACGAAGGTATAGACCAAGCTCGGCATGACCCGTCCGACCGGATTATACCTGAGCTCAACGATATTGCTGTTGTTTCCGGGCCAGGTAAGTTGATGGTAGCCGTTTATGGTGGTAATGTACGTGTCCGTCGGCGCCGGCTGGCAAGGCGTTACGCAAGCAACGTTATCGAGTCCGCCGTCGGGAGCAGCCTGCACGTCGGTGGCACCGACGACGTTGAAGCCGGATAGCGTGCCGGGCGCGGTTATTCCGGGGCCGGCCGTGAGGGACCCGTCGTCCAATAATCCCGAGTCTGGAATCGATCCGGCAACCGGGGCGCTAGGCGTGATGTTGACCGGTCCGCCGCCAGCACCGCCCGGAATTGCGCCGCCGGGAAGTGTCGTCCCATTACTCGATCCACATCCGACTAAGGCAATCCCGACGATTCCCACGAGGGCCAGTCGAGTTAAGAAACTGCGCATGAAGAAGAACTCCTTAAAAGTTCCATCGGGTAAGGCAAGGCGAACGTAACCACAGGCGTACGCCGCGACTGAGGCGACCTTGCCCGTCACGGCGCTTCAATCCTGTCGCATCGGCTGGTTAGCGCGCCGCCTCGGCCCCGGCCACGGTGGCCAATTCGACGATTACCCGCGGGTCGTCAGCCCGCCCCGTCACCACTGCCTCGAAGCCGCGCACGGCACGCTCGAAACCTAGGCGGGCCCGCCGCTCGCCGATCCGCTTCGCCACAACCCGCAGGTCGCGCTCGCGCCAGCGGGCGCGTGACGGCAGCGCCCCGCCCGGCCGGGCCAGCTCCCACACCAGGCCGTACTCCTGTGCGAGCGCAGCCAGCAGCGGTACGGCGGCGCTACGCGGGTCGCCCGCAAACATCTCACGCGCTAGTTCCAGCGCATCGACGGCCCGCCCGGCGACCGCCGCGCTCGCGAACTGGTACGCGCGTACGTCGTCGCTCACCAGGCTTTCGCGCAGGACGTCGTCCAACGTGATCGTCTTTCCGCCGAGCGCCATCTTTTCCAGATCGGTGCGGACAGCGCCAAGATCCGAGTCGGCTTCCACGAGCGCGGCAATTGCCGCCGGCTGCGCGCGCGCGCCGAGATCGGCGAGCGTTTCGGCGATGAAGCGTTCACGTGCATCGCCCGAAGGCGTGGTATCGATGCGCAGCGCGGTGCGCCCAAGTTGCTTCCCGAGCGGCTCGGGCCGTTTGCTCCCGGGCGAGACCAGATCTTCGATCACGAGCGTGTTCCCTTCCGGGACCGTCGACGCGGCGGCGAGCAAAGCGCGCCGCGGATCGGCGCGCAGCTCGTGCGCGCCGCGCACGATGACGATGCGCGTGCTGCCGAGAAACGGCAGCGCCGCGACGGCGGCCTCGACGCGTCCGAAATTGTCGAGTTCGCTCGCAACGAAGCGTTCGAGATTCAACTCGCGCTCCGCGGGCTCGAGTTGACGTTCGACAATCGCGGCCAGCGCGCGCTCGGCCAACAACCGCTCGACGCCCTCAACGACGACGAGCCGCCCGACCGCGGGCGGTTTATCGATGAAGTCGTAAAACTTCATGCAGGCTCGGACGAAGCGCGAGATCTGGAATAGACTGAGCGTACGGCGCCCGGGCGACGCCGTATTCGGTGACGATCCCGGCGATCAAATGACCGGGCGTCACGTCGAATGCCGGATTGTAGACGGCAACATCGGCCGGAGCGGTCGGCGTCCCGCCGAACGTGCGAACTTCATCCGCGCCGCGCTGCTCGATCGCGATCCCATCTCCGCTTGCGAGCGTGAAGTCGATCGTCGAGCGCGGCGCGGCAACGTAAAACGGTATACCGTGATGAGCTGCCGCGATCGCCACCTGATACGTCCCGATCTTATTGGCCGTATCGCCGTTGGTCGCGATGCGGTCGGCGCCGACGATCACCGCGGCGATCTTCTTCTCGCGCATCGTCGCAGCGGCCGCAACGTCGGCGATCAACGTCGCCGGCACGCCGGCAAGCGCGAGTTCGTAGGTCGTCAGACGCGCGCCCTGCAGTAACGGGCGCGTCTCGTCGACGTAGACGTGGATCTGCTTCCCCAGGCGGTGCGCCGCGATGATGACGCCGAGCGCGGTCCCTTCGCCGGAGGTCGCGAGCCCGCCGGTATTGCAGTGCGTCAGTACCGATCCCACGGCGGGCAGCAACGCCGCACCGTGTTCCCCGATCGCGCGATCGACGGCATGCTGCTCGTCGTGAATCACGCGCGCGGCCTCGAGGTACGCTTCGCCGGGCGCGGCGAGGACGCGATCGACCGCCCACGCCAAATTGACCGCAGTCGGCCGAGCGGCGCGAATGCGCGCCGACGCATCCGCGAACTCAGTCCCGGAGGTCAGCCTGCGCGCGAGCGCGACCCCGTACGCGCCGAAGACGCCGATGCAGGGCGCGCCGCGCACGGCGAGCGTCGCAATCGCTTGTACGATCTCGGAGACCGATGTGGCGCGCCCGTACACGAGTTCATGCGGCAGCGCACGCTGGTCGATAAAACCGACGGCGTCACCATCCCACCACACCGCCTCGAGCGGCTCGTTCTTGGTCTCGTTCATTCTCCGCGTGGGTTCGGACCCGCGCGGAGCAGTTCCGTCCTTAGACCTGAGCCGCCTGCGGTGCGACCGTGGCATAACAGGCGCGACAATAGACCGGCCGGTCGCCGCGCGGTTTGAATGGCACGGTTGTCGGCACGTTGCACTGGGCGCAGACGGCTTCGAACATTTCGCGAGCCGAACTACTGCCGCTCGAGCGTTGCGATTTGCGTGCGTTGCGGCAGTCGCGGCAACGTTGCGGTTCGTTCTCGAAGCCTTTCTCAGCATAGAATTGCTGATCGCGCACCGAGAATACGAATTCACCGCCGCAGTCTTTACATATGAGGGTTTTGTCTTCCACTACAGGCCTCCGGAGAAACGGCACGCGCCGGCCTCCTGAGACGGCCTGCGAGTGCGAAAGCGCCGGCGCCTTTAAGGCGCCGCCGTACCCGCGAGTATAAGAAAGGTTACTCGAAAAGGCAAGCGAGCCGGCCCCTATCCCACCGCCAGAACGGCGAGCGCGGCGACGACGGCCTCGTAGCCCTTGTCGCCGCGNNTGCGGCGTCTCGCCGCGGATCACGACCCCGAGCGCCACGACGGCGTCGTAGCGCCCGAGCGCGATCAGGCGCTGCGCGGCCAGCGGCAATTCGAAGCAGCCCGGCACCCGCACGAAAAGACACTGGCCAAGATCGACGCCGCAATCGGCCAGCGCGCGGCGCGCACCGTCCTCGAGCCAATCGGCCAGCCCTTCGTAGAAGCGCGCCGAGACGACCGCGACGCGCTTGCCGCGAGCCTGCGGCAGCGCTTCACCTCGCCGCTCGGCGACCGGTTTCACGAGGCCGATGCTCCCAGCAAATGGCCAAGCTTCGCGCGTTTCGTTTCCATGTACCGCGCGTTGTGCGGCGTCGGCGGAATCTGCAACGCGACGACCTCGACGATCGCGAGCCCGTAGCCTTCGAGGCCGACGATCTTGCGCGGATTGTTGGTGATCAGCCGCATCTCTTTGACGCCCAGGTCGACGAGAATCTGCGAGCCGATTCCGTAATCGCGCTTATCGACCGGTAAACCGAGCGCGATATTCGCCTCGACCGTATCGGCGCCGCGATCTTGCAGTTCGTAGGCGCGCAGCTTGTTGGCGAGCCCGATGCCGCGCCCTTCCTGGTGCAGATACAAGAAGACGCCGCGGCCCTCGCGCGCGATCGCGTCAAGCGCCGCATCGCGCTGCGCCGCGCAATCGCAGCGAATGGAATGGAGCGCGTCGCCCGTCAAACACTCGGAGTGAACGCGCACGAGAATGTTCTTCCCGTCGCCGATCTCGCCCATGACGAGCGCGACGTGCGCGATATCGTCGATCTGCGTCTCGTACGCGATCCCGCGGAAAGCCCCGTGAATCGTGGGCAGTTCGAACTCTGCGATGCGCCGCACGAGCTTCTCGGTACGCATGCGATAGGCGATCAAGTCTTTGACCGTGATCAGACGCAAGGCATGCTTCTTGGCGAACTCGCGCAGACGCGGCAAGCGCATCATCGTTCCGTCTTCATCCATGATCTCGACGATCACGCCGGCCGGATAGAACCCGGCGAGCCGCGCCAGATCAACTGCGGCCTCGGTCTGCCCCGCGCGGACGAGCACGCCCCCGTCGCGTGAGCGCAACGGAAAGGTGTGGCCGGGCCGCAGAAAATCTGACGGTTTCGCATTGGGATCGAGGATCGCTTGAATCGTCGCCGAGCGGTCGTGCGCCGAAATCCCGGTCGTCGTGCGTCCCCGCGCTTCGATCGAAACCGTGAACGCCGTTTCGTGAACGGCGGTGTTCTCGGAGACCATCTGCGGGATTTGCAATTCGTCGAGCCGCTTGCCGATGATCGGAAGGCAGATCAATCCTCCCGCTTCGCGGCGCATGAAGTTGATCGCGTCGGGCGTGATCATCTGCGCGGCCATCACGAGATCGCCTTCGTTTTCGCGATCCTCGTCGTCGAGCACGATGACCATCTTGCCAATGCGGATATCGGCGACCGCGTCCTCGATCGCGTCGAAGACCTGTTCGTCCGGCGGATGCGCGGCGAGGTCCCCGGCCAGCTCCGGCAGCGCCTTCGAGAGCGACTGAACGGTCCGAAACGACGGGTTCCGCCGGCCCGACCGCAGCAGCGAGATAGCGGCCTCGGTGAGGCCCGATCGTGAGGCCAATTCGGTCGCCGAGAGCCCGGCCCGCTCCATTGCTGCCTTGAGGGTATCGGCAAAGGTGCTCATAGCGAAAGCTTGGCGGTTGACAACTGTTAATCCCGCTCGGATACTTAACGACTGCTAAGCTGGCCGGGGCGAGAACCCGTTACTCTAGCGCTGATTTCGGCTTCAGTCGCGCGAGGGCAGGGCGTCAGAGTTGGAGATGGCGACTGCGCGGCGACGGCAAGCGGGCCAGCGATAACCACGGCGCCGAGAAGAGCGAGAAAGCGTTTCAAATCGGAACCCTTGACTCGGGCTGACTGATACTAGATCTCGTAAGCCCAGGCGAGTTCGTCGGTGGTGGCATCGTTGGCTTGTGCGTACTGTTGTGCCGCGCCGATAGCGTAGCGAGCGATCGGATCGATTTCAAGGTTTACCCGATCGCCCGCAACTTTGCCGCCCAGGCTCGTGCGCGAAGACGTCTCGGGAATCAGCGCGATCTCCAAGCGTCCGTTGCGCACCGACGCGATCGTGAGACTGACGCCGTCGATCGCAACGTAGCCCTTCTCCACCAAATACGGATCGAGTTGCGGCGGCGCGTCGACGATCAAACGATGACCCTGACCCTCCGTGGCTTTGCTTGCGATCACGCCGACGCCGTCGACGTGACCATAGACGAAGTGTCCGCCGAGCCGATCTCCGAGGCGCATCGAAAGTTCGACGTTGACCGGCGTACCCGGTCGCAGCATGCCGAGCGTCGAGCGCACGAGGGTCTCCGGGACCACATCAAACACGAGCGTGCGCGCATCGTTCGAAACGAGCGTCAAGCAGACGCCGTCAACGGCGATCGAGTCCTTCGGGGTAACGCCTTCGGCGATCGCCGTGGCCGCCTCAACCGTTACGCGCGCACCGCCCCGCGGATCCGTCTCGAGGGTTGCGACGCGGCCCACGTGCGCGATGAGACCCGTGAACATCTAGGTGCCTCCAGGCAAGCAGGCCGATATAAGGAGATCGTCACCCAGACGTTCGACGCGGTCGAACCGTAACGCTCGCGCGACGCTCGCCGCCGCGGCATGGATCAGCGCCGGAACGGCCCGTTCGTTGGCAAGCAAGAGCGGCGCGATCAGCCAGTGAAGACGATCGACCAGATCGCGTGACAGCAACTCGGCGGCGAGCGTCGGACCACCCTCGCAGAGAATGCTGAAGACGCCGCGCGCCTTCAACGCTTCGACCGCTGCCGTAAGATCGAGCGCGACGCTCTCCGAACCACCGATGTAGAGGACGTCCGCAACGGATTCGAGCGCTGTGAATCGCTCGCGCACTCCTGCGGGCGCGAGAACGATCGTCGCTGCGTAGCCTTCAACCGGCACGAAGACGCGCGACTCGTTGGCAACCGGCGCCTCCTCGCACGCGACGATCCGCACGTA
>PLDY01000036.1 GCA_003136895.1 Candidatus Erabacter solicola
TCGACGCGCTGCTCGCGCGCGCCCAGCTCGAGGTTGCCGGCGCTCGCCCGCGCTTGCATTACTACGATGCCGCGTCGCCGATCGTTGCGACCGATTCGCTCGACCTGACCCAGATGTACGAGAAATCCCGCTATGACAAAGGCGATGGCGCCGACTACCTCAACATCCCGCTGACGCGCGAGCAATACGAGACCTTCGTGCGTGACCTGCGCGAACTGCCCAAACTCCAGCCCAAAGATTTCGAACTCGACGTTGCCGCCGGCAAGGTTCCGTATTTCGAGGGCTGCTTGCCGATCGAGGAGATGGCGGCGCGCGGCGAGGACACGTTGCGCTACGGCCCGCTCAAGCCGGTTGGCTTGCGCGATCCGCGCACCGGCCTCGGCCCGCACGCGGTGGTGCAGCTGCGCAAAGAGAACGTCGCCGGTACGGCATACAATGTCGTTGGCTTCCAGACGCGCCTGACGTGGCCGGCGCAGAAGGAGGCCTTCGCGAAATTACCAGGACTTGCCAATGCGGAGTGGCTACGTTTAGGCGTTATGCATCGCAACTCGTTCCTCGACGCGCCGCGCTACCTGCGGCCCGATTTTCGTCTGCGCGGCTTCGACCGCACCTGGTTCGCGGGCCAGATTACCGGCGCCGAAGGCTATGTGGAGGCCGCGGCCTGTGGGCTGCTCGCCGCACTATCGGCGAACGCCGTGCTGCGCGACCGCGAGCCGGTCGTCGCGCCGGCCGATACCGCGCTCGGCGCGGTGCTCGCGCACCTGCAGAATGCGGCCAGCGCCGACTTCCAACCCTCGAACGTCAGCTGGGCATTCTTTTCGCCGCTCGCGAACGGGCCGCGCGATAAGCGCGAACGTCGTCGCCTCATGTCGGAGCGGGCGCTCGCGAATCTGGGCGCATGGTCGGACGCGCTCGAGCGCGACCGCGTTGCGAGCCCGGTGCCGGCGTAATGGCGCGCATTCGTTCGACCACGATCCTCGCGGTGCGCCGTGCCGGTAAGCTCGCGATCGCGGGCGACGGCCAGGTGACCCTCGACAAGACGATCGTCAAACACGGTGCGAAGAAGGTCCGTCGCATCGCCGGCGGCACGGCGCTGGCCGGTTTCGCCGGCTCGGCCGCCGACGGCATCACCCTGCTCGAAAAGTTTGAAGCGAAGCTGACGGAGTACAAAGATATCGTGCGCGCCGCGGTCGAGTTGGCCAAGGATTGGCGCCAGGACCGTGCGCTGCGCCGGCTCGAGGCGCTACTCGTCGTCGGCAACCCCGAGCATCTGTTCTTGCTCAGCGGGACCGGCGACGTGATCGAGCCCGACGAAGGCATCGTCGCGATCGGCAGCGGCGGCCCGTACGCGCAGGCGGCGGCGCTGGCGCTGATGCATAAGAGTTCGCTCGATGCCGAGGCGATCGCGCGCGAAGCGCTGCTCGTCGCCGGCACGATCGATATCTACACGAACGACAAGATCATTGTCGAGGTCATCTGAGCGGGGAGTTTTTGTGATGCGCTGTTTGACCGTGCCGCTCGCTCTTGCCGCGTTCGCGGCCGCCGCGCTGCTTTCGCGCGGAGCCGCGCGGGCCGTCGAACTTACGATCGTCCCAGTGCAGACCGCGCTCGCGCACCACGCCGTGACGACCAAGAATCCCGCAGCGCAACAAGCTTTCGACGAAGGCTTGACGCTGATCTACGCATTCAACCGTGACGAATCGGCCAAGCGCTTTCAGCACGCCGCGGAACTGGATCCGGCGCTCGCGATGGCGTGGTGGGGCGTCGCGCTCGCCGAAGGACCCAATCTCAATTACGGAATGACGCCGGCGCGGATCGCGACCGCCAATGACGCGCTTGCGAAAGCCAAGAAACTGGCCGACGGGGCATCGCCCGAAGAGCGCCGGTACATCGAGGCGCTCGCCGTACGCTATCCCGCGAAACCGGCGGCGGAGGCTGAAACTGATGCGGCCTACGCGCGGTACCGCGACGCGATGGCCAAGCTGCATGCCGACTATCCCGACGATCTGGATGCGGCCACATTGTACGCCGAGAGCGTCATGGATGTCGATGATTTCGGCTGGGACGCCGGCCGGCCCGGTCCCGCGCGTGCCCAAGTCGTCGCTGCGCTCGAATCGGTCTTGGCACGCGATCCGAATCACATCGGCGCGAACCACTATTACGTGCACGCCATGGACTACATGGGCGTCGCCGATAAAGGGGTCGCCAGCGCGAAGCGGCTGAGCGCGCTGCCGATCGAGCCGGCGGCCTCGCATCTCGTCCACATGTCGGGACACATCTACCTCGATGTCGGCATGTTCATTCCGCTCCTGCGCGACAACCGCATCGCGGTCGACGACGATCGCGCGTACGCTACGAGCCTCGGCACGACGCCCAGCCGGCTCGATTATTACGGTCACAATCTCGACTTCTATCTGGGCGGCGCGCTGATGCTCGACGAGCGAGCCGATGTCGACAGGGCCATTGGGTTCTCGAAAGAAGCCGGCAGCCCGAACGGCATCCTGGCCTACGCCCGGCAACGCCGCTGGAGCGACGTGCTGGCATGGCCGGCTCCCGACGGCCGCTCGCCTTTCAACGGCGCCGTCCGGCACTACGCGCGCGGTCTTGCCTACGCCGGCCGCGCTGACGCGCGCTCGGCACGCGCCGAACTTGCGCCGCTGCAGGATATGTTAGCGCAAGGCAGTCCGCGCGCGAGGTATTTCGCGACGCAACTCGAGCGTTTGTTGCGCGCGCGCGTCGCGCATCTCGAGGGCGACGATTCAGGCGCCGTGGCGAATCTGCGGGCGGTCATCGCCGATGTCGCGCCGCTTCCGCCCGAAGTCTTTGCGCCGTGGTACTATCCGGCGGGCGAATGGCTGGGCGCGATTCTCCTGTCGAAGGGCGACGCCGCCGGAGCCGAGGCAGCCTTTCGTGCCGACCTGGTGCGTACGCCGCACAACGCGCGCGCGCTCTATGGTTTGATGCGGAGTTTGACGGCACAAGGACGTCTCGACGAATCGCGCGCGGTCGCCGGCGAGATCGCGGCGAATTGGCGCGGAACGTTCGAAGACTTGCGGCTCGATGATTGAGTTCGTCCGTGCCAATCGGGAGCGCTATCTGGCCGAATTGACGGAGTGGATCGCATGCCCGTCGGTCTCGGCCGATCCGGCCCGTCATCCGCAGGTGCGACGCTCGGCCGAAGTCGCGGTGGCGCGCATGCTCGCCGCCGGGTTGCAGCGCGCCGAAGTGCTTGAGACCAGCGGCCTGCCCGTCGCCTACGGCGAGTGGCTGGGCGCGCCCGGCGCGCCGACCGTATTGATCTACGGACATCACGACGTTCAGCCTGAGGATCCGCTCGAATTGTGGGAGTCGCCGCCGTTCGCCGGCACCGTGCGCGACGGTAAGCTCTTCGGCCGCGGATCGGTGGACGACAAAGGCCAAGTGCTGATGCACATAGCGGCGCTCGAGGCGCATCTTCGCAGCAACGGCAAACTCCCGATCAACGTCAAGGTCGTCGTTGAAGGCGAAGAAGAGATCGGCTCGCCGAGTTTCGAGGCTTTCTTGGCGCGCGAAAAGGATCGGTTGCGATGCGACGTGGTGGTCGTCTCCGATACCGCCGTCTTCGCTGAGGACGTGCCGTCGCTCACCGTATCGCTGCGCGGTCTCGTGCACTGGGAAGTCACCGTGCACGGACCAGCCAACGATCTGCACTCCGGATATTTTGGTGGGCTCGTGGTCAATCCGATTGAAGCGCTCGGCACGATGCTGGCAACGCTCCGCGACGCGGATGGAAAGATCACGATCGACGGGTTTTACGACGGCGTGCGCGAGCTCGCACCGCGCGAGCGCGCCGAACTCGAAGCCCTGCCGTTCGATGCGGCCCACGAGGCACGCGCGCTGGGTGTCTCGGAACTCGCCGGCGGCGAGCGCGCGCGGCTTCCGCTCGAACGTATGTGGCGCCGCCCGACGTTGGAACTGAACGGCATCCACGGCGGCTATCAAGGCCCTGGCCATAAGACGATCGTTCCGTCCTGGGCCAAAGCGAAAATCTCGGCGCGTCTCGTCGAAGGACAGGAGCCCGATCACGTGAAGCGCGTCGTGCAGATGCATCTCGAGCGTGTCGCACCGCGCGGCGTTCGCGTCGACATTGTCGCCGACGGCGATGTGCGCGCCGTGACGACCTCGCGCGAACATCCCGCCGTCGGCGCCGCCGCGCGTGCGATGGAGCGCGGGTTCGGAAAGCCGCCCGTCTTCATCGGAACCGGTGGAACGATCGGTCCGGTCTCGTCGTTTGACCGAATCCTCGGACTTCCGCAAGTCTTGATCGGCGTCGGCCTGCCCGATGACGCGATCCATGCACCGAACGAAAAGTTCGATTTGAACCAATTCTATCTGGGAATAGAGACGATGGCCTATCTCTACGACGAACTGGCGGAGACGCTTTGAATCCGACGCCGAAAGCTCTGACACCGCGCGAGATCGTGGCGGAACTCGATCGCTACATCGTCGGACAGGCGAAGGCGAAACGTGCGGTGGCGATTGCGATGCGCAACCGCTACCGGCGCGAGCAACTCGGCGCGGAGATGCGCGGCGAGATCATTCCCAAAAACATTCTGATGATTGGGCCGACCGGGGTCGGGAAGACCGAGATCGCGCGACGCCTGGCCGGGCTCGCGGGCGCGCCCTTCGTGAAAGTCGAGGCGACCAAGTATACCGAGGTCGGTTACGTCGGGCGCGACGTGGAATCGATGGTGCGCGACCTGGTCGAGAACGCCGTGCGTATGGTGCAGGACGAGCGTCGTGCCGAGGTCGCCGAGATGGCCGACGCGGCCGCCGTCGAGCGCGTCATCGATCTGCTGTACCCTGAGACGCGTGCCGCGCAGCCGCCGCAGGCGCCCAATCAATTCGCGCAGACGCTCGGCTCGATCTTCGGCGGCGCCTACCAAGCGCCGGGGATGACGCCGCAGCAGCAGGCCGCAACCGCGACGATGCCCGACGAGGCGCGCACGACGCGCGAGCGCGCCAAGGAAGATATCGTGCGCGGATTCTTCGACGTGCGGTTGGTCGATATCGAGGTGGAAGAATCGCCGACGGTCTCCATCGGCATGCTGGGCGGTATGGATCCGTCGATGACCGGCGGCGCCGACATGAGCGAGATGCTCGGCGGCTTGCTGCCGAAGAAGAAGGCGCACAAGAAGGTGACGGTGCCCGAGGCGCGCCGCATCTTCGCGCAAGAAGAGGCGGGCAAGCTGATCGACATGGATGCCGTCAAGCGCGAAGCGTTGCGTCGCGCAGGCGAGAACGGCATTATCTTCATCGACGAGATCGATAAGGTCGCGGGTGCTCGCGAAGGCCGCAGCGGTCCCGACGTCTCGCGCGAAGGCGTGCAACGCGACATTCTGCCGATCGTCGAAGGCAGCACGGTCACGACCAAGTACGGCGCGATTAAGACCGACCACGTGCTGTTTATCGCCGCGGGCGCGTTCCACATGAGCAAACCCTCCGACTTGATCCCCGAACTCCAGGGACGCTTTCCGATTCGCGTCGAGCTGGACGCGTTGACCGCCGACGATCTGCGAACGATCCTGACGCAACCCAAGAACGCGCTCACCGAACAGTATCGGCAGTTGCTGGCGGTCGAGGGCGTCACCCTCGAGTTCGCCCCCGACGGTATCGAACAGATCGCGACCTTCGCGATGCAGGTCAACGAGCAGTCGGAGAACATCGGCGCCCGCCGCTTGCACACGGTCCTCGAGCGGTTGCTCGAAGACGTTTCCTATGCGGCGCCGGAAGAGAGCGGAGCGGTTCGCATCGATGCCGCATATGTCAAAACGCGCCTCGCCGATATCGTCAGCGACGCGAACCTAAGCGCCTACATTTTGTAAGACCGCGCGCCGTCAGCTTCTTGGAGGTTCTCATGAAAAAACGCTTCGCCGCACTCGGTGCTTGCCTGATCGTCTCGCTGTCGGTTCCGGCGCTGGCCCAGGACGACCCGCAATTCCCGTCCGGGGCCTGGCATTACCGCTCGATCCAGTGCGTCGACACGACGGTCCGATCGGTGCAACCGCGGCTCATGACGACCGGCCAGACGAAGCCGACGGCCGAGGATTTCAAACAAAGCGGCGTCGGTGTCGCGTTCAACACGCATCTCGGCGCCGATCCCTTATCGCCGGGCGACTACGCGGCAATCGTTCACTATCAAGACAGTCCTGGAAATCCGTTGATGATCTCGGAGCATCCCGGTGACAAGGTTCAGGTATGTTTCCTTGGGCCGCCGGCGCCGTCGAAGTATTGCGATCCGGACAAAGATTCGCGCGGACGCCAATACCGCGTCTACGATTATCACCGCAACGCGCAGTACTGGGGCGGCAACAGCCAACACGGCTGCGGCGGCGCCTAGAAAAATGCGAGCGCTGCGGCCAGAAGCGTGATCGCGGTGACGAGCGCGCCTGGAACGAGATACTCGTGCAGCGCTACCTGCAGGCCCGTCCGCCGTAACGTGATGAGCACGAGGATCGTCGAGAGAGATCCGACGGGCGTAAGATTGGGACCGATGGCTAACCCGACGATCGTTCCGGCCGCAAAGCGCGTGGCGCCGGCCCCGCTGAAGGCGTCATGATGCAGCATCTGCACCGCAACCATCGACATGGGCAGGTTGTTTGCGACGTTCGAAGCGAGGGCCATCAAGAGTGCCGACAGCGGCGCCGCAATCGCATCGTGCGCGTGCAGTACCTCGGCGAGCCATCGCGTCGGAGCATCGAGCAAGCCGGCGTGGCGGAGTCCGTCGACCACGACAAACAGTGAAGCGACCAGAACGACGATCGACACGTGCGTTCGTCGTAGAGCGCTTGCGGCTTGTTTTCCGCTCTCGATTGCGATCAATAAGATAAGCACCGCACCGCCGCCGATCGCGGCGGCCCCGACGGGAAAGTGCAGCGCGGAGGCGGTAAGCATCGCCACCGCAACCAGCCCGAAGGTGAGCCTGAAGACGAGCGTCGGGGCTTTGGCAGCGGTGGCCGCCGGGTCATAGGTTGCCCGCATGCGCCGCCCAAAGAACAGCCACAGGAAAAGCAGTGCGGCCGCGGCCGCTGCGAGCCCCGGGAGAGCGACCAATCTCAGGTAGGGAAACAGTGTCAGGCCGGCGGCCTGTGCGATGATATAGTTCGTTGGGTTGCTGATCGGAAGCAACGCCGAGGCCGCGTTGGCGATGAATGCGACCGACAGCGCAAAGGGAGCGACGGGCAAACCGAACGTTCGCACGAGTTGTGCGACGAGCGGGATCATGACGAGCACCGCAGCATCATTCGTGAAGAAGACCGTCACGATTCCGGCGACGCACAGCACGGCAAAGTATAAGCGGCGTCCCGACCCATCGGCGACGCGTGCGGCGACTTGCGCGAGCCACGCAAAAAGTTGCGATTCCTCGGCGGCCGCAACGATAACGGCGAGCCCCGCAAAGAAGAGAAGTACGTCCCATTCGGCGAGCAGGGTGGCCCACGCGCTTGGGACGGTTTCAATTCCGCCGAGTAGCATCAAGCAAGCGCCGATAAGCGCCGCCTTCCACTCCGAGATACGCTCGGCGAGAAAGACGATCGCACCAATTGTTAGCGCAAAGATCGCTCCTGCAAGAAAGCCATGCGTCACCGCATGGGCGTTCTTTAACGAGAGTCGTGCGACATTCCGGCGTTAGAGTGTTTTGGCCGCGCTCGATTCTTGGACGCGTACCGGCGGGCTCGCTTCTGAACCGGAGACGAACGGGTAGGCGAGTCCGGCGATGATCGCTCCCGCGATCGGCGCGATCCAGAAGAGCCATAACTGCGCGAGCGCCCATCCACCGACAAAGAGTGCCGGCCCCGTGCTGCGCGCCGGATTCACCGATGTGTTCGTGACCGGAATGCTGATAAGATGGATAAGCGTCAACGCGAGACCGATGGCGATGCCGGCGAAACCGGCCGGTGCGCGCTTGTCGGTCGCGCCGAGGATGACCATCAGGAACATGAAGGTCATGACGACCTCGCAGACCAGTGCCGCGACGAGCGTATACCCGCCGGGTGAATGATCGCCGTAGCCGTTAGCGGCAAATCCGCCGCTCAAACTAAATCCCGCCGCGCCGCTCGCGATGACGTACAAGACGCCCGAGCCGGCGATCGCGCCCAGCACCTGCACGATGATATACGGCGGCACGTCGCTGGCCGGAAAACGCCGCGCGACGCAGAGCCCGATGGAGACGGCCGGATTGAGGTGCGCGCCCGAGATCGGCCCGATGGCGTAGACCATCGTCAGGACGGTGAGACCGAAGGCCAGCGCCACGCCGGCAAATCCGATCCCCAAATGCGGAAAGCCCGCCGCCAGAACGGCGCTGCCGCAACCGCCGAGGACGAGCCAAAACGTTCCGATAAATTCCGCGAGCGCGCGCCGGGAAACGGGCATACGTCATAACCTCCGGTCAAAGTGAAGCCAACCTACCTACGCCGAAAAAGCTCTACGTGCCTCGCGATCGGATGCGTACGGCTAGCGAACACGACCGGTACCGTTCGGCGTCTCATCGCTGCTTGCGGCCTCCGTAGAGCGCGGCGCTCATCGGCGCGAACGGCGCGCGCGAAAACACGGCGTCGAGTGGGACGTCGAAATAGTCGGCGATGGCAAACGCGAGATCGAGGCTCGGATGAAACGTGCCCCGCTCGAGGTAGCCGATGGTCTGGTAATTGACCCCCAAGGCCTCGGCGAGCTGTTGCCGGCTAAGGCCATGTTCGGCCCGGAGCACGGCGAGCCGGTTGTGGATTTTGCCTCGATCCGCCGGCGTTCTAGACGGCATTGTCGTGTAATTGCATATGTGCATTGTATAAATACAATAATATGTTAAATAGGTCAACCCTTGGGCAAGCGCTCGCAACGACGAGGCCCCGGGGCTAGCCTAGCGGGTTATAATGAACGTCAATGCCGTATCTGCGCGAGATCATGACCGATGGGCACCCGGCGCTGCGCAAAGTCGCGAAGAAAGTCCGGCCGGACGAACTTTCCGACCCGCTCGTGCAGCAGCTAATCGACGACATGTTCGTCACCATGTACAAGGCGCCCGGAATTGGGCTGGCGGCGCCGCAGGTCAATAGTGCAAAGCGGATCTTCGTGGTCGATCTGACCGATCACGACCCCGATGACGACGAGGCCGAGCACGGGCCGCTGGTCTTCGTGAATCCGCGCTTCACCACGGTCGAGGGTGAGGTGACATCCGTCGAAGGATGCCTCTCCGTACCGGGCATGATCGGCGACCTAACGCGTCACGAACGCGTCGTCTGCAGCGCACTCGATCGAAACGGGAAGCGCTTCGAGATCTCCGGCACCAAACTGTTCGGACGCTGTTTGCAGCACGAGATGGATCATCTCGACGGCGTGCTCTACATCGACAAGGCCAAGGACATCCGCCCAGCGGTGACCGATGAAGAAAGGGCCGCCCTCGCCGAATCGGAAGGCGAATCCGGGAACGAGGCCGTTCTTTCCGCCTAACGAGCGCGCGGCGAAGCGCGTCGCCGGCGTTTTCTTTGGAACGAGTGAGTTCGCGGTGCCGGCACTGCGCGTGTTCGCGCGCGCGACCGATTGCCGGCTCGTGGTTACGCAGCCCGACCGGCCCGGCGGACGCGGTCAGCGGTTGCAACCTACGCCGGTAAAGCAGGCCGCACGCGAACTCGGGCTCGAGACGTTCGAGCCGGAAGGGATGCGCGAAGCGCTCGAACCATTGCGCGCGGTGCGCGCCGAACTCTTCGCGGTCGCATCGTACGGCAAGATCGTCCCGCGGCCGATCCTCGAACTTCCGCGCCTTGGCGCGCTCAACGTCCATCCGAGTTTACTCCCGCTCTATCGCGGGGCGACGCCGCTGCAAGCACAACTGCGTGACGGCGTCGAGACTGGCGGCGTTACGATCATTCTGATGGACGCCGGCATGGATACGGGTGATGTGGTCGTGCGGCAGTCGAGTTCGATCGGCCCTCTGGAAAACTACGGCGAACTGCAGGATCGCTTTGCGGCGATCGGCGCCGAGTTGCTCGCGCGTGCATGTGCCCTCGCGCTCGAGGGCGATCTCGAGCGTATTCCGCAAGCAGCGCTCGGCGATCCGGCCGTTGTCGCCGCTACACTGACGCGACCGTTGTTAAAGTCCGATTTGGAGCTAGACTGGCGCTGGGAAGCGGCTCGCATCGTTAACTTCGTGCGCTCGCTTGCTCCCACACCGGGCGCGCGCGCCGAACTCGCCGGCGAACGGGTGAAGGTTTTGCGCGCTACGCGCGAACTCGATGGGACGATGATCGTGGATCCGAACACGTCACCCGGAACGCTGCTCGCCGCGAGCGGCTCGGCCGCGCTCGTCAAATGCGGGGACGGCTTTGTCGCGGTCGAGCGGCTGATTCCACCGAGTCGGGGTCCGATCGATGGCGCCACCTACGCGCGCGCCTACCTGCAGAAGTCGATGACCGAATGACGGTCGTCGCCGCGCGCGGATCGGCGCGCGAGTTGGCCTTGGCAGTCGTGCGTGACGTTTTCGGGCCCGAGCAACGCGGCGCGCAAGCATCGTTTGACGTGCACGCGCGCCGGCTCGATCTCGACCAGCGCGACCGCGCGTTCGCGGCCGAACTCGCCTACGGCGCGATCAAGCAGCGGCGCTTGATCGATTGGTATATCGCGCCGTATCTCGCCGGTCGCGACAAACCGCTGCCGGCCGTCATCGCCGAGATCCTCCGCCTCGGCGTCTATCAACTGCGCATGATGCGCGGCGTGGACGAACACGCCGCCGTCTTCGAGACGGTCAACCTCGCGCTGCATCACGGCCACAAGGGCACGGCCGGATTGATCAACGCCGTCCTGCGCCGCCTGATCGCCGATGCTCCGGCCGCACCGGATCGCACCGATTTCAAGAGCGAGAACGATTACTTCGGTACCGCGTATTCGACGCCGACCTGGGTTGCCGCCCAGTGGAGCCTCCGCTTTCCCGATGTGGTGGAGGCAATCCTGAGCGGCATCAACTCCGCTCCGCAGCGCGCGCTCCGCGTCAACCGTCTGCGCGCGACTCTCGATCAGGCTCGCGCCGCCCTCGCTGAAACCGGCGTTATCGTCCGCGAATCGCAATTCGTGGAAGAGTCGCTGATCCTCGACGAAGGGAATGCAGGCGACGATCCAGCGGGGCGTTGGGCCTTACAGGGCGAGGCCGCTGGCATACCGGTCGAGCTGCTCGCACCGCGCGCGAACGAAAGCGTCGTTGAATACTGCGCCGGTCGCGGGAACAAGAGCGTGCAGATCGCCGCGCGCATGGGTAATGCCGGAACGCTCTACTGCGTGGAGATCGACGCGCGTAAGATCGGCACGTTGACCGAAACGCTCGAACGCGCGGGAGCAACCTGCGCGGCGGTCGTCCAGGGTGATGCGCGCGGCGTCGAGTTGCCCGTCGTCGATGCCGTTCTGCTCGACGCACCGTGCTCGGGGCTCGGCATCCTGGGCCGTCATCCCGAAGCGCGCTGGCGTAAGTCTCCCGAGGACGGTGCGCGGCTAGCCACCTTGCAGAGCGAACTCTTGGCGACTGCCGCGACGCGGGTTAAACCGGGCGGACGACTTGCCTACAGCGTTTGCTCGATCGATCCGCGCGAAGGCAGCGAGCTGATCGCGGCGTTCTTGGCCGAGCACGCGGAGTTCGCGCGCGCACCGTTACCCGAACGCTACGCGGAATTCCAACGCGACGGCGACGTACTCGTCCCTCCGGGAATCGCGGGGCGCGACGGGTTCTACGTCGCTTCACTTTTGCGCGCTTCGTGAACGCGTTCGAGCGGCTCGAGGCACTCTGCGCGAGCGCCGTCGAGCGCGCTTTCGCCGTTGCGTTCCCGAGCGCGCTCGAACCGGTGCACGTCGCTCGCAAGCTGGTCGCGTCGTTCGAGGGCGGGATATCGGAGAGCCGCGGCGGCCGCCGTTTCATCGTCTACGTCAGCTCCGACGATATGGCGCGCCTCGAACCGGAACGCGCCTACCTCGAACGTCAGTGGCGCGCGATGCTGGCCCGCCTGGCCGAGCGCTCGCGACAGCCCCAGCGCCCGCCCGAAGTCGTCCTCGCCGGCAAAGGGGACCTCGCCAACGGCACCGTGCAGATTGCGGTTGAGGCGTTGCCCGAGCCGCTGCACCTGGCGCTCCGCGTGCGCAAGGGTCTGCCGTTGGAAGCGCGCTTGCCGTTGCGCGGCTCGCATGTGGTCGGGCGAGATCCCAGTTGCGACCTGGCCCTCGCCGACCCGCGCGTTTCGCGCCGGCACGTCGCGATCGTGGCCGGAACCGATACGATCTCGTTCACAGACTTGGGCTCGTCGAACGGCGTGCTGCTCAACGGAGAAGAGCGACGTGAGGGTCGCTTGGATTGCGGTGACGTGCTCCACGTCGGGGATAGCGAGTTGGTCGTCGAGGCCGACGAGTGAACCCCCGTCTTGCAAGCCTCGAGGTGATCGCCGCCGCGGCGCTTTTCCTGATCGTGGCGCTTCCGCGCAGCCGTGGCCGGCGGGCCCGCGACGAGGCCGCGTCGGCCTTGCAGGCGGTTGTGCTGCGCGTGGAGGAAGAGGGTCGCACGCGCACGGTCAAGGCGCCGGTTCCGATCACGATCGGCCGCGTGCCACCCGCGACGCTGGTCATCCCCGATGCGCAAGTGAGCCGAGTGCACGCACGAATCGATCTGACCGATGGTACGCTCTTCATCCGCGACCTCGATAGTCGTAACGGGACGCTGGTGAACGCGCGTCCGATCGATCTGCCGGCGCGCCTGCGCGACGGCGATGAGATCGACATCGGGATGACGCGCATCGTGTTTTGCGGGATGGCGCCATGGAAGTAGCCGCCGGCTCGGATATCGGCGTCTGGCAGTCGCAGCAGAGCGATGCGCATCTCGCCGAATCGCTCGCTCCCGATGTGACGCTGCTCGCGATCGCCGACGGCTTCGGCGCCCTCGGCAAGAACGTTCCGACCGCGATCATGGCGCTCTCGACCATCCGCGACTATCTCCGCCGCCGTCAGCGCGGCGGCGCGTTCGCTTCGCGGAGCGCCACGCCCAGCCATTTACGGGCGCTCCTGCTCTCGGCGCTCGATCACGCCAACGCCCGGCTCTACGCCCAGAGCGGCAGTCACGAAGATTTCGTCGGTAGCGGCACATCGCTGACCGCCGTGCTGATCGTCGGTTACCAAGCCTTCGTCGGTCATGTCGGCGATGCGCGCGCATATCTGCTGCGCCTCGGAAACGTCGAACCGTTGACGGCCGACGACGCGCTCTTCAGCGACGCGACCCTTGCGAACACGAAGACCCTCATCCCCGCCAAGCCGCTCGTGCGCGGGCTGCTCTGGCGCAGCCTGGGAACGCAGGCGAAACTCGAGGCCAGCATCGCGAACCTCGAATTATTGGCGGGCGATCAGCTCGTCCTTTGCACCGACGGCGTCCATCGCTGCGTCGATTCCGAAGAGATCTGCGCGGCTCTGGAGGAGTCCGCGACCGCCGCCGATGCCGTCGCGCGCGTGCTCTCGCTGACCAAGGCTCGGGGCGGCGCCGACAATCGCACTTTGATCGTCGGCCGCGAATTGCTGATCGCATCAGCGGGAGTGGTGAAACGGCCGAGCCGTTTCGATCGGATTCGCACCTCGGTCGCGCTCTTGCTGTTGGCCATCTTCGCGATCTCGTTTGCGATCTACGTTATCCGATTCGGCCTCGTGGCACATTGATCTACGTTCGCCGGGCGCTTCCGATGGTGGTGGCGCTCGCGATCGGCGGTTTCGCACTCTCGCTCGCGCCGCGCGGTTCGCTCGGTAACCCGTACGGACTCTACGCGCTCGCGGCGCTCGCGCTCATCTGGGTAGTGCGCGCCCCGGCCGACACGCGGCGCGACTCCGTCTTGCCGGCGTTGGCGGTGATGCTCTCGGCCTTCGGCCTTACGACGATCGCGCGACTCTCGAGCGACCTCGCTCACAAGCAAGAGATCTGGCTAGCGATCTCGCTCGCACTAGCGATCGTCGCCGGGCCGGCCTTCGACAGCTTTCGGCGTATGTCGGCCTACAAATACATCTGGGTGCTCGGCGCCATCGTCCTCTTCGGCTTGGTCGCAGTTTTCGGACAGGAAGTCAATGGCGCGAAACTCTGGATTCCCTTTGGGCCCGTGCAGTACGAGCCGGTCGAACTGATCAAGCTCTTTATCGTCTTCTTCATGGCGGCATATTTGGCGGAGACGGCCGACGTGATCGCCGCCGCGCGCTGGTTCTCGCTGCGCGCCAATGCGAAATATCTCGGACCGCTCTTCCTCGGCTGGGGCGCCTCGATGGCGATCCTCGTCTTCGAACGCGACATCGGCATGGCCGCGCTCTTGCTCGCAACCTTCGTCGCGATGCTCTACGTCGCCACCCGCCGGATCGATTTGATCGTCGGCGGCGCCGGGCTGTTCGGGCTCGCGATCTATTGGGCGGCCGGACACTACACGTACGTCGGTGCGCGTTTCGCCGCGTGGCGCAATCCGTTCGCCGATCCGCTCGGCCACGGCTACCAGGCCTTACAGAGCCTCTTCTCGCTCGCAGCCGGCGGCTTGTTCGGCACCGGCTACGGCCTCGGACATCCGGGCTTCATTCCGGCCGCGGAGACCGACCTCGTCTATGCCGCTTGGAGTGAAGAGTTCGGTGCGCTCGGCGGCATGATGCTGCTGTTCGCCTTTTTCCTGATCCTGTGGCGCTCGTTACTGGCGGCTCAGCGGCAACCGGACATCTATGCGAAGCTGCTCGCGACGGGATTGGCTGCGACTCTTGGATTTCAAGTGTTCATCATCGTCGGCGGTGTCGTTGGACTCTTTCCGCTCACCGGGATCACGCTGCCGTTTATCTCGTACGGCGGCAGTTCGCTCGTCGCGAACTTTCTGTTGATCGCGCTGCTCTGGGCCGTTGGCAGCGAACGCCGACCGGGGACTCCGGTGCGCGAGGCGCCCGCTTAGGTGTTCTGGTCCCGGACCAGAGCTACTACACGCGCTCGCGGATGAGGAGCGTGGCAATGCCGGCGTACCAGACGGCTTGAGTGATGATGATGATGCCGAGACTGTGTGGCGAGAGCGAGATGTGGGTTAGCAGGACGATTACCGGCGGCAGAATTCCGGCGAAGATACCGATGACGCCGACGGTTCGCGGTGCTCCGGGTGATAGGAGAAGTCCGGCGGACCATTTGAGGATTCCGATTGAGATGGCGACGAGGCCGAACTTCGTTAGGATCTGAATCGAGATTGCGCAGAATCGCAGCAGGCTTATGGCATAGTTCTGCGCTTCGGGTGATGTTCCGATGAAGCGGGCGGCGATCTCGGGCGTTATGAAGCCGTCGATCAGCGTGGCGCCGATCCAGGCTAGGGCACCGGCGGCATAGGCGATGAAGCCGGCGAGAACGGTTGCTCGATTGAAGCCGCGCCGGATGGCGAAGATGGCGAGGCCCCAGACCAGTGCGAACATGATGACCATCAGCGCGCCGTGGACGAAGCGGTCGATCGGACTGAGCGCGACGATCTGCGCCAAGAGGTCGCCGTGCGAACGAGCCAAGATTTGCGGATGGTTCGCTATCGCGGGGATGCTGAGGCCGGCGCAGACCGCGATGATGATTCCGGCGAGCTTGCCGTTTGGTAGATTGCGATCGAGCGGAGATGAGTTTTCGTGTGCCACGCCAGAATACCTCACGCGAGATGAGTGAGCGCTCAGTATATCTTGTCGAGCGGATTACCCCCCGGGCTGCGGGCGCCGGTCGTCCGCTTTTGGACGGAATCAGTGGTTTGTCCGGAAACGGGGACTGCGTTTGCCGCAACTGAAGAAGCGCGATCGCCGCGTCGAACGGACGCGCCTGGCGTTGCTGAACGCGTTTCGCGCGCTCATTCTCGAGCGCGGGTACGATCGGATGACGATCCGCGATATCGTTGAGGCTGCCGATGTCGGGCGCTCGACGTTCTACGAGCATTTTGAGAGTAAGGATGACATTCTCAGGCAGAGCTTGACGGGACCGTTCTGCATTCTCGCGGATGCCGCCGCCGACTCACACGTTCAAGCTCACCTCGAGATGATCGTCGCGCATTTTTGGGAGAACGGGCGGCTGGGGCGTGTCATCTTTTCGGGCTCGCCTCGGCGCGTCGTGACCCGGCGTCTCGCCGAACTCATTGAGGAGCGGCTCGCGGCTGCACCTGGCTCCAAGACGGAGCCGGTCATTCCGCTACGCCTTGTGGCGGCGCACTTGGCCGAGGCACAGTTGGGGTTGATCGAAGCGTGGGTCGGCGGTAAGACCGCGTGTAGCGCGGAGACGCTCGCGCGGGCGATTGCGCTCAGCACGAAGGCTTCGGTGAATGCTTTGCTGCGGGGCGCGAACTAGGAACGGACTGCGGCGACCTCGTCAACCCGGCCGAGGTACGCATCGCGTGTGCCGGCGTCGATGAATGAGGCGGTGAAACTGTTGCGCACGAGCGTCAGCAGCGCGTCGCGATCGAGCGCGAGTGGGAGGTGCGCAAATTCGTGCGGCCCGTGCGACTGCGCGACCGCATGCCGGTACCCACCACCGCGCCGACGATCGCCGCGAGCAGCGCGGTGGCCGCGTTCGGAGCCGGGGTGGTCCTCTACGCGAT
>PLDY01000141.1 GCA_003136895.1 Candidatus Erabacter solicola
ATCCTCTGGAACGCCAACAACACCTACGGATTCGAGCGGATCCCTTGGGTCGCGCTGCAGCAGGCGGCGGCGATCACGACCGTCAGCAAGTACATGAAGTTCGAGTTGGCGGGCCGAGGCATTCCGTCGCTGGTCATTCCCAACGGGATCGACGAAGCGCTGCTCGACGGGCCGCCGAAAGATGCGACCGCGCGCTTGCGCACCGCGCTGCGCGGAAAACCGGCGCTCGTCAAAGTCGGACGTTTCGATCCCGATAAGAACTGGCTGCAAGCGGTCGACGCCGTCGCCGAACTGCGCGCGATGGGATTCACGCCGCAACTTATCGTGCGCGGGGGGCGCGAGCCGTACGGCGAGCTGGTCTTCGAGCGCGCGCGCACGCGCGGCCTGCGCGTCGAGCAGGTCGAGGCCGACGGCGACGACCTGCCGGCGCTCGCGGCGGCGCTCGCCGCCTGCGATGCGGAGATCGTTCACCTGCAAGCATTTCTGCCCGAGAGCACGTTGTACGCGCTCTACGTCGCTTGCGATGCCGTGCTGGCGAATAGCGGAAAGGAACCGTTTGGTCTCGTCGGCCTCGAGGTGATTGCGCTCGGCGGAGTTCCGATCTGCGGCTCGACGGGCGAAGATTATGCCGAACCGTTCGTCAATGCCATCGTCTGCGATACCGACGATGGCCGCGAGCTGGCCGAGTATCTGCGCGTGCTTCTTGGCGACGAGCGGCGCTCCGATCGCCTGCGCCAAGCCGGTTATGCGACGGCCAACCGATACATCTGGCCGACTGTGCTCGAAACGCTCGAACACAAACTCGCCTATGTGGCCCGCAGCGGCGTGTGACACACGTCACGAACCTCATGCATTTCGTGATGTAGCCCTTCTAAGCGAGTAGGATACTCCGGCCGAACGTATTGGAACGGGCCCTATGGCGCCCTGTTCTTAGGAGGTTTTTTGGAAACGTCGACCAGAGAAGAGTTTGCAGCTCGCTGCCAGCGCGTCGCCACCGCCGCACGCGATGCCGGATTGACGCTTTCGAAACTTCCCCACGCCTTCGCCGTCGTCGTAGCTCGCGACGGAAAATCGATTCCCTTCCCGATCGTCAGCGACGAGCGCGATTGGCGCGATACGAGCGCTGAAGAAGCATTCTATTGCGCGGTCACCGATGCATTCGCGTGGGCGTCCGCGCGTCCCGGCGAGACGTCGTTTGCAACGCTCGACGCGATCGAGCGCAGCGAAGTCCCGCAGATCAAACGCGATCTCGAGGAGCAACTGACGCGCGTGCGCGAGTTAGCCGGTTTGGTTGGGATGGACGGCGTACGCCGCCTCTGGGAAGCCGCCGGCATCGACTCCAACGTCGCCGCCGGCATCGACCTCCGCCAATAACGGCGCGCTTCGGCGCCGGGGCGCCGGACTGAGGGCGGCGAACCGCCGGGAGTGAGGTGCATCGTGCAACGACTTCCTGTTATCGCGGCGCTGGCGAGTGCCGTCTTGCTCGGATTCTCTAGCCCGGCCGCAATTGCCCAAACGACCGCAGCTCCGGCTATTCCGACTTCGCCCCCAGCGCGCTCGACCGCGCCCGCGGTGCTCATGACCTCCGTCCCGGAGCGCATGACCGCGGCCCCGGCGCTGGTTGGGCTAGCGCTCGACGGGCGAAATCTGCGAGCGCGCCGCAGCGCGTCCGGCTATACCGTTAGCGGGCAGGCTTTGGTGAAAGACGCCTGCCAAGCAGCTCGTTTCGATCGCATTCACGGCAATCTGTTTCCGCCGCAGTTGTATCTCAGCCAGGTTCGGCGGCCGGGGACGATGGGCATGATGTGCATCCAGCGGCTCACGTGGGTCACCGCGCCCGCGTTGCTGGTTCCGAGCAAGGCTCCTCCTAACTCGATAACGGTGCAAACGACGAAACGGTCGTATCGCGTTCCGGTGAAGTGATGCTCGCGGCGTTCGTTCTCGCGCTGTCGCAAGCGACGCCGGCGGCCGCGACCTGCGCGCCGGCTGCCGGCTTCGTCGGCACGATCTGCACGCCGGAGGGGAGTGGGCGGCATCCCGTCGTGATCGTGCTCGGCGGTTCGGGCGGCGGCGATCGTCTGGCGCCGTTCGCGCGGCGCTTCGCCGAGCGTGGGTACGTTTCGGCCTCGGTCGCGTACTTCGGGTTGCGCGGCTTACCCTCGGAACTCACGCTCATTCCGGTCGAAACCGTCGGCACCGCGCTAGTAGAGATCGCGCAACGTCCCGATGTCGATCTGCGCCGCATCGGAATCTTCGGCGATTCAAAGGGCGGCGAACTCGCGTTGCTGGCGGCTTCAACGTATCCGGATATTCACGCGGTGGTCGGGCTGGTTCCAAGTCCGTTCGCATGGTCGGCTATACCGCGTCCGATCGCCGGTGCGATGCCGATGATGGCGCAAGCATCGTGGAGTATCGGCGGCAAGCCCGTGCGCTTCGTGCCGTTCGACCCGGTCAGGACCGAGACCGGACGTGACGCGTTCGATGTTTCGATGGAACGGCATCGCGGCGCCATTCCGGGTGCGATGTTTCATCTCGAAAATATCCGAGGCCCGGTGCTCTTTCTCGCCGCCGATGATGACGCCGTCTGGGATTCGCCCCAGCAATCGCAGATTGGGATGGACTACTTGCGCGCGCACAATCATCCGTACCCCGACACCTACGTGCACTTTCCGCATGCGGGCCACGCCTTTCTCTTCGCGAGCCCGAGTCAACCGCAAACCCGTTTTGGCGGAACCGCGGCCGGCAACGTTGCCGCCGAGGCGCAGGGCTGGATTGTCATCGACGACTTTCTCGATCGCGCACTCGCAGCGCCCGCAACGCCGGGAACATGATCGCGACCGCCGCGCCGGCGAAGACGAGCGCGCACGCGCCGAGCGCCAGACCGTATCCGGCGCGATCGATGAGCCCGCCGGCGACGATCGGGCCGAGCGCCGAAGCGATTCCGATGATCAGACCCTGCGCCGCGATGATCGCTCCGTAGGAACGGCGCCCGAAGTGCTCGGCGACGATGGCGCCGCGTAATGGCGCGATCGCGCCGTAGGCCGCTCCGAAGACGACCACATACGCGAAGACGGAGATGAAGCCGGAGGAGAGCGCGAGCAGCACGACGCCGAGTGCTTCCGCGCCGAACGCGATGGCGAGTTGTGTCGAGAGCGAAACTTTGCCGGCGGCATACGCGGTTAGCGCGCGTCCCGGTAAGTAGGCGATGCCGAAGAGTCCGACGAGCGTTGCGGCGAGCGAAGGATCCCAGCCTCGAGCGATCAGATACGCGACGTGCTCCACGAGCACGACGGTGCTCGCGAAAAACGAGAGTCCGAGCGCGGTCGTGATCAAGATGAACGGCCCGCTCCTAATCGCCGCCCGGAAGGTTGCGCCGCTCGCCGGATCCGATGCGCCGGCTGCGTGCGCGCCGTCGGGATTGAGGCCGTGATCTTCGGGATGACGCCGCAGCACGACCGCATGTAGCGGAAAGCAAAACAGAATTTGCACGCCGGCCAGAAAGACCAGCGCTTGCGGCCAGCCGTACGCGGCGATCAGCGCGCCGGAGATCGGATAGAAGATCGTCGAGGCGAACGCGCCCATGAACGTCAGCAGCGAAAACGCCTTGCCCCGGCTGCGGTCGAACCAGTTGGCGATGACGGTAAATGAAATCGGGTAGTACGTGAGCGCGCCCGCCAACCCCATGCCGAACGTCCAGAGAAACTGGAACTGCCAGAGGGTGTGGACGTGCGCGAGTAAGAGCAGCGTGATGCCGCCGACGAGCGAACCCGTCGCCATCAGGCGGCGCGCGCCGTAACGATCGAGGAGCACCCCGAGATAGAGTCCTGCGACGCCCGAAACGAGGACCGTTCCCGAGTACGCTCCGCCGATCGCCGCATGACTCCAACCGAAGTCGCTGATCATCGGTTCGACCAGCAAGCCGAAGAGATACTGGCTCGTTCCGTACGAAACGATCGTCGTAAGACCGAGCGCCGCGACGATCCGCCAGCCGTAGTATTTGGGGAGTTTCACCTAGGCTTCGACGAGCTGCTCGATGCGGCGCGAAATGTCGCCGATGAGCCGGTCGGCATCGTCGCCGGTCGGGCCCTCCGCGAAGACGTTCAGCGTGGGATCCGATGCGTCGGGCACCACCAAGAACCATTCGCCGTTATCGAGTCGCACGCGCACGCCGTCGAACATCTCGATGTCGCGGCCTTGGTTCTCGTCGACGAGCGTGCGCATGACCTCGCCCTTACGCTCCCACGGACAGCTGATCGCGCGATGGCGGAAGTACCACTCCGGCAGCATATCGTTGAGTTCGTGGAGTTTGCGGCCTTCTTGCGCGAGCATCTCCATGACTTTGACGATTCCGTAGAGCGCATCGAAGGCGGGTTGGAACTCGGGGAAGATCGGCTCCTGATTGACGCCGCTGCCATACTCGAGCGTTTCGCGCTGCGCGTTGGCGAGTGCCATCATCGAACGGCGGTCGCTCTTGGTGCGCGTGACGGTCGCGCCGACCGAGTGGGCCAGGCGCTCGATCGCCGCCGGCGTCGTGATCGGAATCGCGATGCGCGCGTTCGGCTTGGCCCGCCCCACCATCAGCGTGATCAGGGCCAACAAACGGTTGCCGGCGATGACGCGACCTTGGTCGTCGATCAGCGCGAACGACTCGCCGTCGTGATCGACC
>PLDY01000163.1 GCA_003136895.1 Candidatus Erabacter solicola
GTCGCCGGCGCGCTCGCCGACGCCCGGCGCGCCAATGCGGGCAGCCCGCGCAACCCCGACGCCTTGAAACTCTGGGGCGACGTCCTGGCCCGTCAGGGCCGCTGGCAAGACGCGCGGGCGAAATACGACGCCGCGCTCACCTTTGCGCCCGCCTGGACTGCGCTTCGGCAGGTGCGCGCGGCGGTTGCCGGGAGGCGGCAAGTTCACTGATTCTGCCGCCTTCGGTTGCCGAAGCGCTATGGCCGTGATTGGCTTGTTAAGCGTGAGGATGGGCGGGCATGGTGGGACCGGACCTGATCGGCGGTGTCCTCGGCGATGAGTCGAACGATGGGCAGGCTGAGGCTGGGCTGTCCGATGGGGATGCCTTCGCCGCCGCCATGGCGCTGAACGCCACCGATCGCGCCGCCTCGCTCGATCCGCGAACCGCCGCCTACGTCGAAGAGCAGACGCGGCTGCTGCGCCTGCATATCAAACACTTCGATCCCGGGGTGGCGCGGCGCAAGCGCTTTGGCGACCGTTTGAGGAACGCGCTCGCCGCAATGGCCGGCGTTGCGATCCTGGGCGCCATCGTCGGGCTTGCCGCAATGTCCTGNNAACTCCGTTCCGCCCGACCTCGCCCAGCGCGGCCTGACCGGCCAGGTGGTCGCCAGGCAGGTTCTCGACCGACTCACCGATCTGAAGATGCGGACCGGGGGGACCATGCGCGCGCCTGGCAGCTATCGGAACGACTGGGGCGATGATCTGAAGGTCGAGATTCCGCAGACGGGCGTCTCCATTGGCGAGCTGCGCGGCTATTTGCGCGATTGGCTAGGCCACGAGACCCACATCACCGGCGAGGTCTACCGCACCGCTTCGGGCCTGACCTTGACCGCGCGGGCGGGCGACAGGGCCAGCAGCTTCAGCGGCCCGGACGGCGATCTCGACAAGCTCGTCCAGCAGGCGGCGGAGGCGACCTATGCGCATACCCAGCCGTTTCGCTACTCAATCTATCTGCTGAGGGCGAAACGCGTGGCGGAGGAGCGCGCGGTCCTGGTCGCCCTGACCGGCGACCCCGATCCGGGCGAGCGCGCCTGGGCCCATCTCGGCCTCGGCATTGCGATGGGTAATGAAGGCGATCAAGCCGGCTGCGTCGCGGAAGATCACGCCGCCTTGCGCGAGGTCCCGCAATTCGCGCCGGCTCTGGTCAATCTGCTGATTTGCGAGATGAAGCTGGGACACGACCAGGAGGTGATGCAGGCGGCTGAGCGATTCCTGGAGGCCCAAAAATCGATCGATCGCGACATCGAGCCCGGAAGAAGGCGCGGGACCCGCGCCAGCGCACTTCTGCTCAAAGACCTGGCGGACGGTGACTATGCGGGCGCGGTCGTCCGGGGGCGAGCTTCAGGCGACGATGAGAATCTGGTGGCGGCGCTGGCGCAAGACCATGACCTCGAGGGGGCGGACCGCGCGGCCGCCGCGTTGGAGCCCGACTATTTCACGCGTTACGCCGGCCTGGGCCAGGCGGCGCACGAGCGTGGACAGCCGGCGGCGATTGCCCTCCTGGCCAAGTCGGTGAGCCTCGGCGCGGATCCATCCTGCAAGTGCTCGGTGGAGATCCTGCGGAGCTACACGCCGTGGCTGGCTATCGCCGAGGCTCGTTTCGGCAATCCTGTCGCAGCCAAGGCCGTGATCGCGACCACGCCGCTCGATTGCTATCTCTGTGTGCGGGCGCGCGGCATAGTGGCGACCGCGCGGGGCGGTCGTCGAGAGGCCGAGCGCTGGTTCGCGCAGGCGATTCGCCAGGGTCCGGACCTGCCCCAAGCCCTTACCGACCGAGGCGCGGCGCGGCTGGCCTGGGGCGATGTCGCCGGCGCGCTCGCCGCCGCGCGCATCGGCAGTTCGCATCTGCTCGGCGTCGAGCGCGCGCATCAGTCGCGCTCGAGAATGACGAACGCCGCGGCCGTCGTCGCCGTATGGGTGATCGTCAGGTGCAGGCGCGTCACGCCGAAGCGCGTGGGCAAATCCTGCGCGGAACCATAAAAGCGCAGGATCGGCCGGCCGCTGCGCTCGTGCGATACGCCGACCTCGCGCCAGGGAATCGCGAAGCCGAATGCTTTTCGCGCGGCTTCCTTGGCCGCGAAAAAACCGGCGAGCCGCTCAGCCAAGTGCCGCTTGCGTTGCGCGTAACGCATCTCTTCCTCCGTGTACACGCGGCGCGCAAACCAGACCAAGCTCGCCTCGTCGAACTGGTAGCGCTCGACCTCCGCGAGATCGGTCCCGATTCCCAGAATCATTCGGCCCCCGTTCGCGACGTTATACACGAGGTCCGTCGGCCCCCCAAGGCAAAGTGACGGGGTAATAGCATGCACGAACTTGGGTAGGTGCGGCACGTGAGTCAGGTCAGCATCGTTCCGGTCAATACGATCGAGCCGTCTTTCCTCACGCGCCTCGCGCTGTGTCTTGAGGAACGCTTCCTGCTGACGTGCACCGTCGAGCGCGCCGTTCGCATTCCCCGCACGACCCTCAACAGTTCGCGCAAGCAGCTGTTTTTCAATACGCTCGTCTCGAAAGTGGTCGCGAGCGGGACGCCGGCCCCGGGGTTACGCCTAGTCATCACAGACTACGATCTCTACAAGACCTCGCATCAGTTCGTCTTCGGCGATGCTAGCGAAGAGCATCGCATGGCCGTGGTATCGCTTCACCGGCTGCGCAACGATTTTTACGGCGAGGCCGCCGACGACAATCTGCTCTTTCAGCGCACGCTCAAGGAGTCGGTTCACGACATCGGTCACGCGCTCGGTCTCAAACACTGCTTCAATCCACGCTGCGCGATGTATTTCTCAAACTCGATCTTCGATACCGACAACAAGGTTTCGCACTTTTGCGAGACCTGCGAGAAGCGGGCCAAAGCGAGTCGCTGAGGCGGGCTAAGCGCGCAGCACGCGTGCGTCCGCGAGTGCGATCGTCCGCTCGCGGCCGTCGTGGATGACGATCAATCCGCCGTCCGGGGCGATTGATTGTGCAACCGCTTCGAACGGTTCGCTGCTGCCATCCACCAAAAGGCGGTACGGCGTTCCGGCGAGCCCGGCACGTGCTTCCCATTCGCGTGCGATCGCGCCCGGCGTGTCGAGTTCGCGCAGACGCCGTGTGAAGGCCGCGAGGATGGCGTCGAGTACGGCCCCGCGCTCCGCCGGCCGGTGGTCGGAGAGGAAGGCCGGGGGCGGTGAGATCTCCTCGAGCGTCCGATCGTCCGCAGCGGGCCGGAGGACGTTGAGGCCCACGCCGCAGCCGGCCCAAGCCCGCTCGCCCGCGACGCGCGAGATGCACAGGATGCCGCAGCACTTCCGGCCGCCGAGCAGCAGGTCGTTCGGCCATTGCAAGTCGACTCGAACGCCGCACGCCCGCTCGATGCCCTCGGCCACCCCGAGCGCGGTCCAGAACGGCACCGCCCAGAGGTCGGCGGTCGCAAGCGTGCGTGGCAGAATCGCCGTGAACAACAATGACGAGCCGGCCGGCGCGATCCAGCCGCGGGCGCGCCGGCCCCGCCCGGCGCGCTGGTAGTCCGCGGTCAGCACGACGCCCTCGCCGCCGGGCTCGCCGAGCAGGCGCGCCGCGTCATCGTTGGTGCTACCGGTCTCGGGCTGGTGGCGGATCTGAAACAATCTACAGGCCTCGTATCGCGCGGGCGCGTACCTCTGCCGACGTTATGGCAATCGAACAAACGTTGATTCTGTGCAAGGCCGACGCCGTCGCGCGCGGCCTCGTCGGGGAGATCCTGACGCGCTTCGAGCGGCGTGGCTACACAATCGCGGCGATGAAGTTGTTCACGGTCGACGAAGCGCGTGCAAAAAAGCATTACGCCGAACACGACGGAAAGCCGTTCTTTCCCGGCCTCATATCCTATCTGACCAGCGCGCCGATCGTGGCGCTGGTCGTAGAGGGTTCGGACGCGGTGGAAGGCTGCCGCAGTTCGATCGGCGCGACCAACCCGATCAAGGCGGCGCCAGGTTCGATTCGGGGCGACTTCGCGCAAACGATCGGACGCAATCTGGTCCACGGCAGCGACTCGCCCGAAAGCGCTAAGCGCGAGATTGCGATTTGGTTCCAGCCGAACGAGATCGCTTCGCGTAAGCACGATCTCGAAGCGTGGCTCGTTTCGACATGATCGATTCGCTGCGTGGCGCCGGCCGGCCGCTGATCGAAAGCGTGCACGCGCGCGAGGTGCTCGATTCGCGCGGAAATCCCACGATCGCGGTTGCGGTCGCGACGAGTTTCGGAGCGGTGGAAGAAGCGCTCGTTCCTTCGGGTGCTTCGACCGGCGCACACGAAGCCGTCGAACTGCGCGACGGTGATATGGCGCGCTACGGCGGTAAGGGCGTGCTCAAAGCCGTTGCGGCGGTCAACGAGATTCTGGGCCCGGCAATCGAAGGGCTCGACGCGACCGCGCAGCGCGAAGTTGACCTGCAGTTGATTGAAATGGATGGCACGCCGAACAAGCGCAACTGTGGCGCGAATGCGATCTTGGGCATCTCGCTAGCGACCGCACGCGCGGCTGCGAGTAGCCTCGGCATTCCGCTCTTCCGTTACTTAGGAGGCCCGAGCGCGGGCACGCTGCCGGTGCCGATGATGAACGTGATCAACGGCGGCAAGCACGCCGCAGGCGCGTTGCAATTTCAGGAATGCATGATCGTGCCCGTCGGCGCGCCGACGCTTGCGGAAGCAATCCGCTACGGTTCCGAGACCTTTCACGCGCTGGGAAAGCTGCTGCACGAGCGCGGCGTTCAAACGCTTGTCGGCGACGAAGGCGGGTACGCGCCGCCCCTCGATACGCTCGACGCAGCGCTCGATCTGCTCGTCGCCGCGATCGAGAAGGCCGGCTATTCGCCGGGTGAAGATATCGCGCTCGCCATCGATTCGGCCGCGCAAGAGTTTTACCGCGACGGCGCCTATTATCCGCTGACGGCGGATCGTGCGTTCACGAGCGCGCAGATGATCGACTTCTACAGTGATCTGTGCGGGCGGTATCCAATTCTGTCAATCGAGGACGGGCTCGGCGAAGATGATTGGGACGGCTGGCGTGCGCTCACCGAGCGCCTTGGCGGCCGCGTGCAATTGGTCGGCGACGATCTCTTCGTGACCAATACCGAACGCCTTGCGCGCGGCATCGACTCCGCCACCGCGAACGCGATCCTCATCAAGGTCAATCAAATCGGCACGCTCAGCGAGACGCTCGACGCCGTCGAGATGGCGCACAAGGCGGGCTACCGCTGCGTCATCTCGCATCGCTCGGGCGAGACGGGTGATACGACGATCGCCGATCTCGCCGTTGCGACCGGCGCCGGTCAAATAAAAACGGGCTCGCTTTCGCGCAGCGATCGCGTTGAGAAATACAATCGCCTCATGGCGATCGAAGAGCAACTCGGCAATGCGTCGCGCTACCCCGGGAAGGCGGCGTTTCGCGCTCAATAGTCGCACGAAGGCCGACGAGACGCAGGGCACCTCGGCGGTAGTGCACAAGAGCGCTCCCCCGGGGCCCGTAGCTCAGCGGTAGAGCGGCCGGCTCATAACTGGTTGCGCGCTGGTTCGAATCCAGCCGGGCCCACACGGCGCCATAGTCTATCGGTTAGGACGCGGCCCTTTCAAGGCTGAGAGACGGGTTCGA
>PLDY01000053.1:0-128 GCA_003136895.1 Candidatus Erabacter solicola
GGCATCAGGAACGGTTTGTCGATCGCGCGCTCCGGCGTCGGAATGTAAACGTCGACCGCATCCATCAGGGCAAATACCGGATCCGCATCGGGATCGCCGCGCTTGCCGCTCGAGTTGAGCGCCTTGAG
>PLDY01000053.1:218-22514 GCA_003136895.1 Candidatus Erabacter solicola
ATCTGGGCGGCTCCCGTGATCATATTCTTGATGTAGTCGGCGTGGCCGGGACAATCGACGTGCGCGTAGTGGCGCACCGACGTCTCGTACTCTTGGTGCGAGATGGCGATCGTAATTCCGCGCTCTTTTTCTTCAGGCGCGTTATCGATGTCGTCAACGGTCTTCTTGGCGATATTCGGGTTCTCGGTGGCCAGGCAATTGATAATCGCTGCCGTGAGCGTCGTCTTGCCGTGGTCGACGTGACCCGTCGTGCCAATGTTGACGTGCGGTTTACTCCGGTCGAATTTTGCCTTAGCCATTCTGTATCGTTACTTCCTTAAGTCCTCGGATGATGTTGTGTTGGTTTGCCGCTAGAGGTTTTCGCTTAGATCCCGTCAGCGGCGCTTCTTGGGGTCATCGTCATTCGGGTTCGGGTCTAAGCCGCGGGTTTTTTTCCTTGAGACTTCGCTATGATCTCTTCCTCGACGGACTTCGGAGCCTTCTGATAGTGGCTGAACTCCATCGTGTAGGTTGCGCGACCCTGCGTCGCGGAGCGCATGTCGGTCGCGTAGCCGAACATCTCCGAGAGCGGGACGTTCGCCGTGATCGTCGAGGCGCCGCCCGGCACTTCCTCGGAGGTCTGAATCTCGCCGCGCCGGCGGTTGAGGTCGCCGTTGATCGGCCCCAAGAAGTCCTTGGGCGTCGTGACTTCGACCTTCATGATCGGTTCCTTGAGGATCGGGCCGGCGGCTTGATTGGCAGTCTTGAACGCCATGGAGCCCGCGATCTTGAACGCCATCTCCGACGAGTCGACATCGTGATAGCTGCCGTCGAAAACCGTCACCTTGAAGTCGAGCACCGGATAGCCGGCCAGTACGCCGCTCTCGGAGGCCTCGCGGATGCCTTCTTGGACCGCCTTCGAGTACTCCTTGGGAATGTTACCGCCGACGACTTTCCATTCGTAGACGTAGCCGGAATTCGGCTCGCCCGGTTCGAGGCGAATCCAGACGTCGCCGTACTGGCCCTTGCCGCCGGTCTGCCGAATGAATTTGCCCTGCTTTTCGATCTTCTTCGTGATCGCTTCTTTGTAGGCGACCTGCGGTTTGCCGACGTTCGCTTCGACCTTGAACTCGCGCTTGAGGCGATCCAAGATGATTTCGAGGTGCAGTTCGCCCATGCCGGCGATGATCGTCTGTTGCGTCTCTTCATCGGTGCGCATACGGAACGTGGGGTCCTCTTGCGCTAGGCGCGTGAGGGCCGTGCCAAGTTTGTCCTGATCGGCCTTGGTCTTTGGCTCGATCGCCTGCGAGATCACGGGCTCGGGAAAGACGATGTTCTCTAGGATGATCGGATGCTTCTCATCGCACAGGGTATCGCCCGTGCGTGTGTCGGAAAGACCGACCGCCGCCGCGATGTCGCCCGCGCCGATGGCATCGATGTCTTCGCGATGGTTCGCGTGCATGCGCAAGATGCGGCCGATGCGTTCCTTGCGGCCCGAACGCGCGTTGTAGACGTAGCTGCCCTTTTCGAGCGTGCCCGAATAGACCCTGAAATACGTCAGGTTGCCGTACGGATCGGTCGCGATCTTGAAGGCCAGCGCCGCAAACGGTTCCTTATCGTCGGGTCGCCGTTCGATCTGCTCGTCATTGTGCTTCGGATCCATGCCGGTGATCGTCTTAGCTTCCAGCGGCGACGGCAAAAAATCGACCACGGCGTCGAGTAACGGCTGAATGCCCTTATTCTTGAAAGCCGAACCGCACAGCATCGGCAGCACCTTGCCGGCGATCGTCGCCTTGCGCAAGGCTGTCTTGAGCCGCTCGACCGGGATCTCTTCGCCCGCAAAAAACATCTCGAGCAATGCGTCGTCTTGTTCGGCGATCGCTTCGATCAGCGCTTTGCGCCACTTCAGCGCGAGGTCGTGCAGTTCGCCGGGAGGGACGGGCTCTTCATCGGTCGTCGAACCCGCATCGTCCGTGTAGACGATCGTCCGCATCGTGAAGAGGTCGACGACGCCTTTGAACTGATCCTCCGCGCCGATCGGCACTTGGATTGGAACGGCGTGCGCGCCCAGGCGATCGCGAATCTTGTCGACGCAATTGAAGAAATCGGCGCCCATCCGGTCCATCTTGTTGACAAAGATGATGCGCGGAACTTTATACTTGTTGGCCTGGCGCCAGACCGTCTCGGATTGCGGCTGCACCGCGGCGACCGAGTCGAAGAGCGCGACCAAACCGTCGAGGACGCGGAGCGAGCGCTCCACCTCGACCGTAAAGTCCACGTGGCCAGGCGTATCGATGATGTTGATGCGCGTCTCGCGCCAGGTGCAGGCCGTCGCGGCGGACGTAATCGTGATGCCGCGTTCCTGCTCTTGGACCATCCAGTCCATCGTCGCGGCGCCGTCGTGGACCTCGCCGATTTTGTGCGTGCGGCCGGTATAGAAAAGAATACGCTCGGTCGCCGTCGTCTTGCCGGCGTCGATATGCGCTGCTATTCCAATATTGCGAGTCCGCTCGAGCGGATGCTCACGTGTAAGTGCGGGCATCCTCGATTACCAGCGGTAGTGCGCGAAGGCTTTATTGGCTTCGGCCATCTTGTGCGTGTCTTCGCGCTTCTTCACCGCGTTGCCGACGTTGTTGGCAGCATCCATCAACTCGGCGGCGAGTTTCTCTTCCATCGAGTGACCGGAACGTTTGCGCGCGAATTGAATAAGCCAGCGCATCGCCATTGCTTGGCGGCGATCGGGACGAACTTCCATCGGGACCTGATAGGTCGCACCGCCGACTCGGCGGGGACGCACTTCAACGAGCGGCATCGCGTTGCCGAGCGCCTGATTGAAGATATCCATCGGGTCGCGGCCGAGCTTCTCGTTGACGATCTTGAGCGCACCATAGGTGATGTTCTCGGCGATCGATTTCTTGCCGGCGAGCATGACCTTATTGATGAAGCGCGCGAGAATCTTCGAATTGAAGCGCGGATCGGGCAGAATCTGCCGTTTTGGGACGGATCCCTTACGAGGCATCGCTCTTCCTCATTTCTTAGCCGCGCGCTTGGCGCCGTACTTCGAGCGCGCTTGCTTGCGGTTGGCAACGCCGGACGTATCGAGGGTGCCGCGAATGATGTGGTAGCGGATGCCCGGGAGATCCTTGACGCGGCCGCCGCGGATCAGCACGACCGAGTGCTCCTGAAGGTTGTGTCCGATGCCCGGGATATAGGCGGTCACTTCCTCACCGTTAGTGAGGCGGACGCGCGCGACTTTGCGAAGCGCCGAGTTCGGCTTCTTGGGGGTAATGGTCTTGACTTGGGTGCACACGCCGCGACGGAACGGATTCCCACGCACCTCAAAGGTACGCAAAGGAAGATCCGGGTGTCCGGGCTTCGGGCCAGTCTGCGCGACGCGCAGGGCCGGAGCCTTCACCTTTTTATCGAGCTTCTGACGTCCTTTACGGACGAGCTGGCTGATCGTCGGCACGCATTCTCCAAGAGGGCTGGCGCCCTCACGGGACGCACACAAATTCCGCCCCACCGCCGGTGGGCCGGAACCACCGGAGTATACCAGGTTCGGATTAAGAGCGTCAACGTGCGTTATCGTGCCTTCAGCCGAGCCTAAGCGACCGCGATGGCCATGCACGGACCGAAGCCGCGGAAACGGCCGCGCCGGTCGGAGAGGACCGCCTCTCCCAGGGCCGTCAGGCTGTAGCGAATCTCGGCCGCCTCGTCGTCCTCGGTTTCGGGGGTGGCACTCGCCTCGAGCAGCCCTGTTTGATCGGTCATGGTGTCCTCCAGGCGCCGTTTGGCGCTCTTTGACCGTAGCGTACCGCCGCGGTGTGCCATATGGTTGGCACAGTCCCCGAGGCTCCAGGAGGGCAGGGCTGGCGCTAATGCGGGCGGCATCTCGGTGCGAATGATCTGCGACGTATATTCGCGTTCGCTCGGCACGTATCGGTAGGCGGCGGGATGCGTAGGCGTTTTTCCAGGGGCGGCGTGGCGCTCGCTTTGGCCGGTTTGCTTTGTGCATGCTCGCGCGTCGTCACCGCGCCAGCCGCGGGCCAGCGTCATCCGTGGACCATCCCGGACACGCTGCGCATCGCGATCGCGGCGAGCCCGAAGACGCTCAATCCGATTCTATCGACGACGACCAATGAGTCGATCGCGGAGACGTTCATCCTCGACCCGCTGATCGCAACGGACCCCGAGGGTCGTGATCGGCCGATCTTGGCCGCAACCGTGCCAACGCTCGAGAACGCCGGAATCTCGAAGGACGGCTTAACGATCGTCTACCACCTGCGCAAAAACGTGCGCTGGCACGACGGAGCGCCGTTCACGAGTCACGACGTCAAGTTCACCGTCGCCGCCATCATGAATCCAGAAACGCCGGTCTCGACGCGTCACGGATACGATCTGATCGATCGCGTCGACACTCCCGACCGTTATACGGTGGTGTTCCATCTTCGGCAGCGGTTTGCGCCTGCAGTGCACACCTTCTTCGCGCACAGCGATTCGCCGTACATGATCTTGCCGGCGCATCTCCTCGAGCGCTTCAAGAGTCTCGATCGCAACCCGTTCAATGCGGCGCCGATCGGAACCGGTCCGTTCAAGTTCGTTCGCTGGTTGCGCGGCGATCGGATCGAGTACGTGGCCAACGACGACTACTTTCTGGGTAAGCCGAAGCTGCGCCACATCTCACTTCGTTTCGTGCAAGACGAAAATACGATCATCAACCAGTTGAAATCGCACGAGACGGATTGGTTCGTCCAACCGACGCCGCGCGTGTATCCACTTCTGCGCTCGATTCCCGGCGTCGCCATCCGGCTCGTTCCGTTCAATGGGTACGACGCGATCCAGTTCAATGTGAAAGCTGCGCCGGTCGATGATGCGCGCGTGCGCCGCGCCATCGGGCTTGCAATCGATAAGCGCAGGCTCGTCGACGAGATCACCTTCGGAACGACGACGCCCGCGACCGAGGACTTGCCCTCATCCCTGTGGGCCTTCGATCCGCGCGCGGGCACGACGAAGCACGATCTTGCGCAGGCGAACGCACTGCTCGATGCGGCCGGCTGGAAGCGCGGTCCCGACGGCATCCGGCGTCGAGGCGGCGACCAACTAAATATTGGGCTAGCGTACCGTTCCGATGCACTGACCGACCGTTTGCGCCTCGCCCCGATCGCCGCGATGCTGCGAGATGCCGGGATCACTGTCGAGCTGAAGGGCTACACCACAACGCTGCTCTTTGCGGCGCCCGGAGAAGGCGGCATCCTTTCGGGCGGCCGCTTTCAAGCCTCACTCGTCACATGGTTTGCAGGCGTCGATCCGGATGATTCGACACAAGTGCTCTGCGATCAATTTCCACCGAAGGGTTGGAACTGGTCGCGCTATTGTAATCCGAAGATGGATGCAGCGCAGCGCGTAGCTCTCGGAAACTACGATCTCCCAACGCGCAAGCGCGCCTACAGCACGATCGAGAATCTGATGGCTGAAGACGCGCCCTGGGTCTATCTGTGGTGGCCCCGGCAAATCGAGGCCGTCAACGACGATCTCAAGGGATTCCGCCCACCGGGGCTCGTGGAGAACTGGAACGCCTACCAGTGGTCGATCTGACCCTGGTGCTATCGCGACGATCGAGAACGTCGACAGCATCTCGAGCGACTACGAAGAACGCTCGGCCGCTCCTGCCGCAGCTAGGGCGCGATCAGCGGCGTGCCCTGCGTATAGCGCATCAGTGGCGGCCGCGCCGGGGTGTCGGTGTGCGTGACGAGATAGCCGCCGAGATCGACGTTCTCCGCATGATTCGTTACGTCGACGCCGCCGTTGTGCGGCGTGAGCGTCGTGGTTATCCGTCCGCCGTTGCCATTCTGCGCGTTGACGCTGAACGAACCATCGGCGTTGTGCGTGACCGACGCGCCGTTTCCGAGATCGCCCTGCTCGCCGGATCCGAGGGTCAGTTGCCGGCCGCCGGCAAGAATTGAATAGCTGCCGTCGGCGTTCACCGTCACCGATGAATTGCCCCGATCGGTCGAAACCGTCGCTGCCGAGTTCATCGTCGCTCCACCATTCGGCGAAGTCGTAACCTGCGTCGAAACGCGATAGCCGCCGCGGAACGAATCGCTCGAGACCAGGTCCTGATGCGAACGCATATCATCCCAATGAGTGTTGACGCTCGAACCGGAGGAGGTTCCGCTGAACGCGTCGTGCGGATCTCCGATCGAGCTCCCGTCGGCACTGGAAAAGAAGTTCTGGGACGCCGATCCATTCTGGTATTGCCCAGATTGCCCGGGCGCCGTCGAGCCATTCTGGCACTGCGGCTGCCCAGGCTGTCCCGTCTGCCCGGGCTGTCCCGTCTGACCGAGTTGCGCGGAGCCGCCCTGCAGCATCTGCGTGAGCAAACCAAACATCTGTTGCACGAAACCGAGGAACGTGCCGAAGATCCCGCTCATATCGGGCGAGCCGGAGGACGACCCGCCGAATGACGGGCCGATCGTCGGCAGGCTGCGCATCACGGCGTCGGGTGAGCGCGTGAGCGCCCCAAGCGCGCCCTGTCCTCCGGCGAATGCGGGAGCGTTCGCATTCGCAGCCCCGTCAGTGACTCCAAACGGCGATGCGAATGTTTCGCGCGCCGGAAAACCGTTGGTCGAAAAACCGTACATTCTTCCCCGCCTCCTTTTGGTTGCCGGCAATCACGACCTTAGCGGTCCGCGGCTAGGGAAGAATGTAAACGCCAGCAGCCCTCCGAGCACGGCCAGGGCGGCCGAGGCCAGCATCGCGACAAGAAATCCGCCGGTGTACGCGCGGCGGATCGCGCCGGCGAGCAAACCGCGCTGCACGCGATCGGTGATTGCATCCGGCACGCGCCCGACAACGATCTGCGCCTGCGCGTTCTTCACGGCCGTAAGGGTCGCACCGGAGACGGCCGGCATGCGCGCGAGTTCGTGCGCTAGATCCCGCTGGAACGTTCCGGCGAGGGCGATACCGAGCGCCGCGAGCGCGATCAGGCCGGCTGCGCGCGAAACCGCATTGTTGATTCCCGAGGCGGTCCCGGAATGCGACGGCTCGACCGAATCCATCACGGTCGTCGTCAGGGGCGCGACGAGGATCGCCATTCCGATGCCCAAAATCAGCGCCGCCGGAAAAAACGTCAGCCAATACGAATGGCCGAGGCCGGCGAACCCGAAGGCGGCGAACCCGAGCGCCGCGATCAACCCTCCGATTCCAAGGGGCAAGCGGGCACCGACGCGCGCGACCAAGCCGCCTGAATACCGCGAAAAGACCGACATGACCGCGACGAACGGCAAGAGCGCGGCGCCGGCCGCGGCCGGAGCGTATCCCTGGACGTTGATCAGTTCGAACGGCACGAAGTAGAGGCCCCCACCCAGCGCCGCGTACAGCAAGAACGTGTACACGTTGCTGATCGTAAACGGAACGGAACGAAACAGCTTCGGCTGCACCATCGGCTCGGGCGTCTGATTCTCAAAGAGCGCGAACAGTATCAGCACGATCGCGCCGGCACCGGCCGCCGACAACCCGACCGGATCGAGCGTTGCGCCTTGAAGGCGGATCAATCCGTAGACGAGCGAACCCAGCCCGAGCGTCGCGAGCGCGCCGCCTATCACGTCGAGCTTGCGCGCGGCCTCGGCGTCGCGCGACTCGTTCACGCGCGTGAGCGCGAAGAGCACGAGGACCGCAAACGACACGTTGATGACGAAGACCAAGCGCCATGAGGCCGCCTGCGCGAGCCAACCGCCGAGCAGGGGCCCGATCGCGGCCGTCATCGCCGAAAAACCCGACCACGTTCCGATCGCCCGCCCGCGCGCGGCACCGGAGTAAGCCGCGCTGATCAGCGCCAGGCTCCCGGGCGTTGCGAGCGCGCCGCCGATGCCTTGTAAGCAGCGCGCCGCATTCAGCATCTGGATACCGGTCGCAAGGGCGCAGCCGACCGACGCGAGGGTGAACACCGCGATGCCGATCGCAAAGATGCGCTTGCGCCCGAACCGATCCCCGAGCGACCCGCCGATCAAGAGCAGCGCGGAGAGGAAGAGCGCGTAGCCCTCCACGACCCATTGCAGATCGGCCGAACTTGCTCGAAAATCGCGTTGCAATATCGGCAGCGCTACGTTGACGGCGGTCCCGTCGATAAAAACCATGCTCGAGCCGGCGATGGCCGCGATCAGCGTCCACCGCGCGCTTGAGTTTTTCTTGCGCCCCCCTCCGGCCCCTAGATCTCCCATTCCCACGGGTTCCAAAAACTCGTCACCGCGTGCGCCGGACGGTAATTCTTCAAATCCGTGTTCGCAACCGAAATTCGCTGGTTGTACCAGGTGAGAATCGCCGGAACTTGATCCGCTAGAATCGATTGAATCTTGTCGTAAGCTTTCTTGCGGACCGCGGGATCGTTGCTCGAGAGCGCCATTTTCTCGGCCGCATCAAGCGCGTGGTTACAGAAACGGTAGACGTTCTGACCGTTCCTCGGCCACTGGTCGCACATCCACAGTGTTGAATCGTCCGGATCGGTTCCGTTGAGCCACGAGTAGAAGGCCACGTCGAATTTGCCGGTTTGGACGATGCCGTTCGCGCCGAAGGACGCAAAGAAGAGCGACGTTGTGTACGGCTTGACGAGCGTATCGATACCGACGTCGTGCCAATAGCGCTGCGCGACGACGTTCATCGCGTTTCCCGTCGCCGAACCGCTCGCCCCGGCGAGGGTGATCTGCAAACGCTGGCCGTTCTTGACGCGGATGCCATCCGGGCCGGGCTTCCAACCGGCGTCCTGCAAGAGTTGTTTCGCCTTGGCCGGATCGTAATCGTAGTGCACGACGTTCGGATTATAGGCCCACAAGAACGCCGGCTGGTCGGTATAGGCGGGGAGATTGACGTCATGCGTGATGTCGCGGATCATCGCTTTCGAATCGAGCGCATACCACATCGCTCGACGAACCCGAACGTCGGAGACGATGGGATGCGACAGATTGATCGCGAGCTGTCCGTATTGCGTGAACGGAGTCAACGTCGCAGTCGTTCCCGCGATGTGCGAGGTCTGGGAATAATTCGCCGAAGCGGCGTTGTACTCGAGATCGATCTCGTGCGACTGCAGCAACGTAACGATCGTGTTCTCATTGGGGACCGGGTTGTATTCGATCCGTTGCAGCTTGGGCGGCCCGCGCCAATAATGCGGGTTCGCTCGAAACACGATCTTCGATCCCCGTTGCCAGTGGTCCATGATGAACGGGCCGGTGCCGACCGGGTGACTATTAAAATCGACGTGATTGATATCGGGATACTGCGCCAAGAGGTGCGCGGGCAAGAGCGGATACGGATTTCCGGACTGATTGAAAAATGTCGCGACGAACGGCGCCCACGGCCGACTGAGGTGCACTCGAACCGTCTGCGCGTCGACCTTGTCGATCGCGCTGACCAACGCGTAGCCGACGGTGCTCCCGACGTTGTTGTCTTTGTTCATGATGGCATGGAATGTGAAGATCACGTCGTCGGCCGTGAACGGCTTGCCATCCTGCCACGACACGCCTTTGCGCAAGTGATACAGTATCGTTTTCTGATCTTTAGAAATTCCGCCGTTCTTCAAGGTCGGAACCACCGTTGCGAGCTCGGGAACGTATTCGTTCTTGTCGTTCCAATTAAAGAAGTAGCCCGCCCAGAGCATCGCCAAATCCGAATCGATCTGCTCGTTCCCGATGACCGGGTTGAGCGTGTCGGGATCGGAGAGATTCGCCATGCGCAACACGCCGTGATGCGTCCACGGGTTTCCGCCGGCGCCGCCGGCGGATTCGGTGCCGATTCGCGTGCAGGCGCCGAGTGCGAGACTCAGCGTTGCGACGAGCGCGAGGAACTTTGCCGAAGTTGTCACGTTCATGGTTTCACCATCACCTTGATCGCCGTGCGTCCATCCATCGCGGCATAGCCTTGCGGCACGCCGTCGAGGTCGACCGTCAGGTCCAATACCGGCGAAGGGTCCAATTTCCCCGCGAGCAGGTCGGCGAGAAGCTCGGGGATGTAGGCACGGACCGGCGCTACACCTCCCCGCAACGTGATATTGTGCGAGAACAAGCGCCGAACGTTCAGGCCTTCCTTGGCGCCATACGGAACGCCGACGTAACCAATCGCGCCGCCCGGGCGCGCGATCGCGCAGGCGAGCTCCATCGACTCGGCAGTGCCGACGCATTCCATGACCGCCTCAACGCCTCCGGAGGTCATCTCGAGCGCGCGATCGATCGCTTCTTTGCCACGCTCGCGCTCGAAATCGGTCGCGCCGAAGCCCCGCGCGACGTCGAGCCGGTCCTGGTGGCGTCCGAAGATGATGATGCGTTCGGCGCCGAGCCGTTTGGCCGCCAGCACGGCACACAATCCGACCGCGCCGTCGCCGATGACCGCTGCGGTCGAACCAGGTTTCACGCCGGCGGAAACCGCGGCGTGATGTCCGGTTCCCAATACGTCGGTGAGCGGCAGCATCGCCTTCAAGAGTTTCTCGTCGTTGGCGAACTCGTCGGGAACCTTCACGAGCGTCCCATCCGCAAAAGGCGCGCGCACGGCCTCGCCCTGCCCGCCGTCGTTGTCGGAACCGCCCCAGTATCCGCCGTTCACGCACGACGTTTGCACGTTCTTGCGGCAGTACTCACACGCGCCGTCGGAAAAGGCGAACGGCGCGATGACCCGATCGCCCTTCTTCAGCCCGCGCACCTCGCGCCCCACGTCTTCGACGATCCCCATGAACTCGTGGCCGGTCCGCCAACCCGCTTCCCACTTCGCTTCGCCGCGGTAGAACCACAAGTCCGAACCGCAAATGCACGCGTGCGTCACGCGGACGACGGCATCGGTCGGATCGACGAGTTTGGGATCGGGCACGTTCTCGACTCGAACGTCACCGGGGGCATGATAGACGGTTGCGCGCACGTATGCTCCTTACAGATACCGGTCCTCTCGCAGATACGGCTTCGCTTGCGATAAGCCTCGCAGATCACTTGTCACGCCGCATCGCCTCAGAGCCGCGGCGAGCCTTCCAACAATTCGATGAGCTTCGGGTATACGATATCGATCTTCTGATACGGATTCGTCGGCTCGACAATATCGTGAATGGCCGGCAAGTCGGAAAATATAAACGCGCTCGCACTCTTAGCACGCAGTCGCTGCCAGTTGCTCGTGATCTGCAACGCCATCGCATTGTTGATGGCGGGCTCGCGCGTATTGAGCACCGCGACGACGTCGCCTCCGGCCGGCGTTATTCTCAGCGCTGCGTTGAATACGTCGTCGCCGATCCGAAGGCATTCTCCCAGCCCACGCGAGGGGAACTTCGGATACGCATCCGCCGTGATCTGCTCTTGGTTGCCGAACGGATCCCACGGAATCTGCAGGTCGGGGAGCGTCACCAGCGCGAGCGTTACGGCGGCGTTCGCGAACGGAGAGAAACGGCCGATCCCATACATCGGAACGACCCCGACGGCGCGCGCGATATCTTGACGTCGCAGCGCGAACCAGCCCGCCATCGCTCCTCCCAGCGAGACGCCGAGCGTCGCAACGCGCTCTCCGAGACCACAGGCGATGTCGAGTGCCGCATCGCCGGTCGCCAGCCACTGCTCCGCCTTCACGTTGATAAGTCTGCGTCCCGAGCGGTCGATATCGCCATGGCCCGGCAAGCGGGGTACCACGACAGTATGCCCGCGCGCTACCAACTCCGCCGCGAGAACCGCGAACGTCTGCGGGTTGTTGGTGAAGCCGTGGAGCAAGACGATCGCGAGAGGAACCTTAGCCGCTTGCGCGTAGAGCTTCGAGCGCCCGGCCGCCATAACGCCTGCATCGTCCAAGGCGGCCAGCGCGTCGAAGCGCGCGATCGCTTCCGCATACGTCACCGCCGGCCGCTGAGGCGGAATATTAGCTATCGGCAAGTTCGACCAGCGTAGGATAGATGCGCCGCACGATCTCGGGTGAACGTAACGGTTCGATGATGTCGTGCGAGAGAGGTAGCCCGTGCAGGCGATGCGTCACGACGCGGGTTCCGCTGCGCTGCTGCCACAAGCGCGCCAAACGGGCGGCGCTATGGTTATTGACGGCCATCTCGCGATCGTTCACGATGAGCAGAATATCGCGCGTCGCCGGGGCCGACTTCATGGCGTCCGCAAAGAGTTCGCTCGCCATAACGTACATTTGTGCGACGGAATGCGTCGAATAGCGCGGGTAGCCGTGCGCCGGCATCTGACGCTCGCGTAAGACCGGGTTCCACCACAAAAAACGGTTCGGCAGACGCAAGGTCAGGGCGGCCGCGAATGACGACCAGCGCTGCGGCAACCACACGACTCCGAGAAACGGCGCGATCGCGATGACCCTCTCGACCATCTCGTGTTGCGCCATCCATAACGCGATCAAGCCGCCGAGCGAGAAGCCGACGACGATCACGCGATCGCCCCACTGACGCGCATCGACCAGCGTTTGCGTCGCAAACCCGGTCAACTCTTCCTTGGTGAGACCCTCCAGGATGTTTGAAAGACGATCCTGTTGACCGTGGCGCGGAAGACGCGGAATCAGAACGTTCGCGCCCCGCTCGTGCAGCAGGCGGCCAAGTTCGGCGAACTGCGGCGGGCTCGATGTGAGTCCGTGCAACAGGACGAAAACCTTCGGGGCGCGCGCTCCATGGGTTAAGCGGATCGAGCGCCCCGATTCGCCGACGCCCTCTTCATCCACCATCGAGTTGGGTGCGATTTCCAAAGGCCGTGGCGGTGGCACCGTCTTTATTCATCGCGTCGCGCTCTTCGTTCAACCCCGAACCCACCCCCCTGCACACGGATGCGCGAGTGCGCAGGATTGCACGGCTCGGGTCGCCGACTCCCCTGCGTGACGAGCCCCTCGGCCCCGGCCGTGCTACGCCTTGCCGTACGCTTTATCGCCTCCCACAATCTGCGCGTGCAACTCGTGGGCGACGAGCATCTCCCGAAGGATGGGCCGGCCCTGCTGGTCGCGCGGCGCGCACATCCGTTCTACGACAGCATCGCACTCTTGGACACGCTCCCGCGACTGCCGCATCTCGTCGTAGGCCTCGGTTGGCTACGCGATCCGCTTCTGCGTCCGCTCGCCGAGACGGCGTGCAAACTGCTTGAATGGCCCGCGGCTATGCACGGCGAGCATCTCGACGATCGCGAGGCCGGCGCACTCGAGACAGGCTCCGCGCTCTTGCGCCGGGGGGAAGTTCTGGCTGCGTACTCCGAAGGCTCAGGGGCGCTCAATGCCGAGATCATTCTGCCCGCATTGCTGACGCTGCTCGAACCCGCACAAGGTAGCGGCGAGCGACGCATCCCCATTATTCCCGTCGGGTTCCGGTACGCGCGCGACGAGGACGTTTGGAACGTAACGATCCGCCTCGGCACCGCGAGTTACCTCGACTCACCCGGGGACCGCGCCGTGATCCTCGATCAAATACTTGCGCGGGCGCGCGCGCTCTCCGGCGACGCGCTGGAGCGAGGCTGACGTGGCCATTCCCGAGCCGATCGCGCCGCAGTCGCTCGCCGACTATCTCGCCATAATGTCGCGCGCCGTCTTCCAAGCCGGACTCTCGTGGAAGATGATTGAGACGCGCTGGAACGACTACCTGCGGCTCTTCGAAGGTTTCGATCCGGTACTGGTCGCGGCGTTCGACGGCACCGACGTCGAACGGATCATGGCCGACGGCGCCGTGGTACGGACCTATAGGAAGATTGTCGCCACCGTGGAGAACGCGCGCACGCTGCTCGAGCTCGATCGTGCGCCGGGCGGTTTTCGCGCGTACTTGCGTTCCTTCGAATCGTACGAAGCACTCGCCAAGGACCTGCGCAAACGTTTCAAGTTCATGGGCGAATTGTCGGCGTACTACGTTCTCTTTCGCGTCGGCGAGCCGGTGCCGCCCTTCGAGCGCTGGGAGATAGCGATCCCAGGCGATCATCCGCGGATGCGCGAGATGATCGCGCTGGCGCGCGAGAAGGGCACGTCGTCCGAAACGGCCTAGCGAACCGCGCGGGCGCCGCGAGCGATCGCTTCGGCGACCGCCTCCGCAGCTAGGATACCGACCACGTCGAGCGGCGCGTCGACGATGCCGGTCGCGCAAGCAAAGATCGTATCGCCGTCGCGCGTGAGGTGCGCCGGAATAACCGCGCGAGTCAAGCCAGCGTGGGCCATCTGCGCGAGCTTGGTCGCGTCAACTTTTCGCAACCGCGCGTTGGTCGCGACGATCGCGAGGGTCGTGTTCGCGCCGTCCGGCGGTGCCAAGCCGGCGTACTGTGCGAGCAACGGCCCCTCATCGAGAAACGTGCCGTCGGACGCGCGCGGGCCTGCGATCTTCTCGTGCGTCTCGGGATCGTAGATCGAGCCGATCGAGTTAGCGACGGCGATCGCTCCGACAACCAGATCGCCGAGCTTGCGCGACGCCGTACCGATGCCGCTGCGCATCGCGTGTTCGATGCCGGCGAGTTTTCCGGCGGTCGCTCCGGCGCCCGCGCCGGCCGCGCCCTCAACGACCGCAGTCGCGGTCGCCGCCGCGGCTGCCGCGTAGCCCATCGCACGATCCGGCCGAATCGAACCGTCGCCGACGTTGAGATCGAAGAGTACCGCCGCCGGAACGATCGGCACGCGCCACGGTCCGACTGCGTAGCCGATACCGCGCTCTTCGAGATAGGCGACGACCCCGCACGCCGCGTCCAGCCCGAATGCACTGCCACCGGTCAACACGATCGCGTGCACGACTTCCACGTGCGCGGTCGGAGCAAGTAGATCAGTCTCACGTGTACCCGGCGCCGAACCGCGCACGTCGACGCCGCAGACCACGCCATTTTCGGGCAGCAGCACGACGGTGCAGCCCGTCCTCGCCACGCTATCCTGCGCGTGGCCGACGCGAATGCCGGCAACGTCGACGATCGAACCCATCAGGCGGCGACCGGACGGCAGTGCTTACACGGTCGATATCCGGCGTCGCGCGCTTCCCCCTCCGAACGGAAGGTTCGCACGTTCTGCGCTTTCGCGCGCCGCATATCGCTGCAACTGGGCAGGCAAAAGATCTTGGTCGTCGCCGACCCGTGGAAACGAATTCCCGCGCGCCCTTCGCGCTCGAAGCGCGCGACGTCGAGGCCCTCGCCCTTCAGCAACGTCACCTTCTGCGGCGCGCCGAGCGCGTACTCGCCGAGCGTCCCATCGCTGCGCACCACGCGGTGACATGGGATCAGGAGCGGCACGGGGTTCTTCGCCAGGGCGCTCCCGACCGCGCGCACCGCCTTCGGACGGCCGATCTCGCGGGCGATCCATCCGTAGGGTCGAACCTGGCCACGCGGGATCTCGAGCGCCTTGCGCAAGACCGCCGTCTCGAACTCACTGCACACCCGCAGATCGTACCGCAAACGCCGCGCTTCCGCAGCATCCCCGCTTTCGATGACCCGGCGCAAGGTCGCCGGGAGTTCGCCACGCTCGGCCGGTCGCTCGAAGCGCTCGGCGAAACGGCGCCGGAACGCGCTTTCGCTCGCGGAAGGCATCACAGCCGAGATGCCGTGTTCGTTCCACGCCACGTAGACGCCGCCGATCGGAGTTTCGACCAGGGCGTAACGCTCGACCAGGCCGACCGCGGCCAAGACGCGGCCGGCGAAGCCCTCGGGGGCGCGAACCTGACGGAGCGTACGCAGTTCAGTCTGCAGCATGATTCCTCGTTTCGTAGTCGGCCTGCAAGAGCGCTAGACCGCGGTGAACATTCGCTTTGACGGTTCCGACCGGTTGATCGAGAATCTCGGCGATCTCGGCATACGAGCGGCCGTCGATATGGCGCAGCACGACCGGCGTGCGATAGCGCAACGCCAGCCGCAAGAGCGCGGCGCGAAGCTCGGCGGCGCTCTCGGCACGTTCGGCGTGCGCCGAAGGCTCTTCGCGCGCGTCGGCCGCAACCGGCAGTGCGTCGTCGAGCGAAAGCGACGCCGAGAACTCGCGCGCGCGGGCCCGATTGCGCACACGGTTGAGCGCGATCGTATAGAGCCACGCACGAATCGAGAGCGCTCGACGGCGCGGCGGCGCATATCCGCCGAGCGCCCGATAGGCTGCGACGAAGGTCTCTTGCGCGATCTCTTCGGCCACGAAGCGATCGGCGACGAGATTGAGCACGAAGGCAAAGACCCGGTCGCCGTACGTCGTGACCAAACGCTCGAAGTTTGCATCGACGTCGCGTCCCAGCGCCGCCGCCACCTCGGACTGCACGCGGTCGTCAGCAGTCATCGCCCGCTCGCTTACAGCGCACCGGCCAGTCGAACGCCTCGATGCGCGCCTCGAGCGGAGTCCCCGTGGTCATCATGGCGAGTAAACACCAAAGTGACCCGCGGGTTGCATGCGCCGCCGCGTCGTAAGAGCCTGGACTGCCTTCCATCTGCGGGGACTTTCCGTGTTTCGTCGTCTCTTGGGCGCGCTTGCCCTGTGTTTCATCGCCTCGGCCCCGCTCGCGCTGCGGGCCGACGATCGGCTCGCCTATCCGCCCGCGCCGCGTGGCAATGTCGTCGACGACTATTTTGGCACGAGCGTCCCCGATCCGTACCGATGGATGGAAGACCTTGATTCCGTTCAGACCAAGGCCTGGGTCGCCGACGAGGCAGCGCTGACCGAGACGTACCTCGCGAGACTTCCGTACCGCCAGGCCATCCGCGACCATCTCAAATCGCTGTACAACTACGAGCGCATCAGCGCGCCCTCACACGAGAGCACCACCTACTTGGTCTCGAGAAACAGTGGTCTTCAAAACCAATCGGTTCTCTACGTCTCGAGCGGAGCGAGCGGCGCGAAGCGCGTCCTCGTCGACCCGAACACGCTCGCCTCCGACGGCACCGTTGCGCTCGGCGGAACCGCCTTGTCGCGGAACGGCAAGCTCCTCGCCTACTCGACTCAAGTCAGGGGTTCCGATTGGCAGATTTGGCACGTGCGGGACGTTGCCACCGGCAAAGATCTCGCCGACACGATCGAGTGGGCGAAGTTTTCCGGTGCGAGTTGGGCGCACGATAGCAGCGGTTTTTACTACTCGGCCTATGATAAGCCCGAAGATAGCACGCATCTGAATATCGTCAACTACTATCAGAAGGCATATTTTCACCGGATCGGGACACCCCAGAGCGCGGACCGTCTGATGTTTTCGCAGCCAGAACACAAGGACTGGTTCGTGAACGTCGACGAGACCGAAGACGGCAAGTACCTGATCTACTCAACGAGCAAGGGTGCCAACAACGGAATAGCCTACCGCGATCTGAGCAAACCGCAGAGCAAGCCGGTCGTGCTCTTTCCAAATGAAAAGGCCGAATACGAACTCGTCGACAACTTCGGGCCGATCTTCTTCATCGAGACCAACGAAGGAGCTCCGAACGGCAAGGTTTTTGCGCTCGACGTGCGGCTTCCCGAGAAGCGCGTCGAAGTCATCGGCGAAGCTGCGACGGTCTTGAGCGGCATCTCCAGCGTTGGCGGAAAGTTCTTCGCTTCTTACTTGAAAGACGCGCACACGCAGATCAAGGAGTTCGCTCGCAGCGGCCGTCTCATTCGCGAGGTGGCTCTGCCGGGAATCGGAACTGCCAACGGCTTCTTCGGACACAGCACCGATACCCAAACGTACTATACGTACTCCAGCTACACGACGCCGGGAACTACCTATCGTTTCGATACCGCAACCGGCAAGAGCACGCTCTATTACCGGCCCGCGACCAGATTTGTTTCTTCACGCTATACGACCGAACAGATATTCTTCACGAGCAAGGACGGCGCGCGCGTGCCGATGTTCGTCTCGTACAAGAAGGGTCTACCGCGAGATGGCTCGGCGCCGGCGCTCCTGACGGGTTACGGCGGCTTCGAGATCGCGACGCGGCCGGGGTTTTCGACTGCTGGCGCCGAGTGGATGGAGATGGGCGGAGTCTTCGTCGCCGCTAATCTCCGTGGCGGCAACGAGTACGGCGAGGCCTGGCATAAAGCCGGCATGCTCGATAAGAAGCAGAACGTCTTCGACGATTTTATCGCCGCCGCACAGACGCTCATCGACCGGAAGTATACCTCGACGCCCAAGCTCGCGATCGAGGGCGGCTCGAACGGCGGTTTGCTGATGGGCGCCGTTGAGAATCAGCGCCCCGACCTGTTTGGCGCCGTACTGGCCAACGTCGGCGTGATGGACATGCTGCGCTACCAGAGGTTCACGGTCGGCAACGCGTGGATTCCCGAATACGGCTCGTCGGAAGCGGGCGCCGCGCAGTTCAAGACGCTCTACGCCTATTCGCCGTTGCATAACGTGAAAATGGGCGCGGTCTTTCCGCCGACGCTCATCTCGACGGCCGATAACGATACGCGCGTCTTCCCGGCACACTCGTTCAAGTATGCCGCGGCGATGCAAGGTGCTCAGGCCGGCCCGGCGCCGATCTTGTTGTTCGTCGAACTCAATGCCGGTCACGGCGGCGGCAAGCCGCTCCAAAAAACGATCGACGAGGTGGGCAACCAATACGCCTTCCTTATCAATGCGCTGCACTTCACACCGACCATTCCTTCCAACTAAGGGCTCATTTAACCGTGAACAACGACGAAACGATCAAAGCTCTGCGCGAAGCTCTGCGCGTTACCCCGGATAACGTGCCGCTGCGCGTGCATTTAGCCGCCGTGCTCTTGCGCGCGGGCTTCGCCGAGGACGCCGAACGCGAGTACCGCACGGCGTTAGCACGAACTCCTGACGATCGCCACCTGCAATTGAATCTGGCGCAGTCCTTCTGGGCGCAGGGCAAGTCTGCCGAAGCCGCGCTGATCGTCGATGGACTGATCGAGTCTGGTTCGCCCGAGGCTGCAGTCTATCTGTTAACCGCGCGACTAGCGTCGCGCGACGGGAAGCGCGATGAGGCGCGCAGGCTCTACCGCAAAGCACTCGACGGTGATGCAGCGTTGAAGGACGATGCATTCGAGACGGAACTCGGACTTGAGGCGTTGGGCGAGGCGGCCGAGATCGTGGAAGGCAAGGTTCGCGTTGCCGCACACACCGAGGGCAGCATCCTGGATATTCCACTCGAGCGGCCCGAGGTGACGTTCAACGATGTCGGCGGTATGGAAGCGGTCAAGGACGCGATTCGCAACAAGATCGTCTTTCCGCTGCAGAATCCGGCACTCTACAAAGCATACGGCAAGGGCATCGGCGGCGGTATTCTGCTCTACGGGCCGCCCGGCTGCGGCAAGACATACCTCGCGCGCGCGACTGCCGGCGAAGTGAAGGCCGCCTTCATCTCCGTCGGCATCCAAGACGTGCTCGATATGTGGCTTGGAAACAGCGAGCGCAACATGCACGCGATCTTCGCGCAGGCGCGCGCCAACACGCCGTGCCTGCTCTTCTTCGACGAGGTCGATGCCCTCGCCGGCAAGCGCACCGACATGAACGCCAGCGCCGGGCGCAACACGGTTAACGTGCTGCTCGCGGAACTCGATGGCGTGCAGTATTCAAACGAAGGCGTTTTGATCTTGGCGGCGACGAATGCGCCGTGGAGCGTCGACTCGGCCTTCCGGCGGCCGGGGCGCTTCGACCGAGTGATCTTCGTTCCGCCGCCGGATCTGGACGCGCGTGCGACGGTGCTGCGCATTCTGCTCAAGGGAAAACCGCAGGACGCCCTCGATGTCGACAGCATCGCCAAGCGCGCCGAGCACTACTCCGGCGCCGATCTCAAGGGGTTGGTCGATCTAGCGGTCGAGCGAAAACTTCAGGAAGCGCTTAAAGCCGGCACACCGAAGCCGCTGACGACAAAAGATCTGATGTCGGCAGCGACGGAAATTCGCCCCTCGACGCGCGAGTGGTTTGCAACCGCGCGAAACTACGTCCTCTATGCGAACGAGGGCGGCGTCTACGATGACGTTAAAAAGTACTTGCGCCTCTAGTTACAGGTCTTCCGGGTTGATGCCCTTCTTGACGTACTGCGTGCGCGGCGGCGGTGCGACGACCGCAACATCCGTCTCGTAGTCGCCTTCGTAGTGCACCGTCTGCTCGAGCGGCGGACGGCGATCTTCGAAACCGCTGACGAGCTTAGAGCCGTAGATGACGGGCTCGGGTTCGGGATACTCGCCATCCAGGAAGGCGCTCTTGGGGCGGCCCTCTTCATCGAGATCTTGGCCCTCGGGCTCGATCACGATGTTGCGATAGCGCGACATGCCCGTGCCGGCCGGGATCAGTTTTCCGATGATGACGTTTTCCTTGAGTCCGAGCAGCGGATCGTGTTTGCCCTTGATCGCCGCGTCGGTGAGGACGCGCGTCGTCTCTTGGAAACTCGCCGCCGACAGGAACGATTCGGTCGCGAGAGATGCCTTCGTGACGCCGAGCAGAACCGGCTTGCCTTCGGCGATCTTTTTGCCTTCCGTCGACATCTTCTCGTTCTCCTCGCCGAAGACCGACGATTCGATCAGCTGGCCGGGCAGCATACGCGTGTCCCCGCCGTCGACGATCTTGACCTTGCGCAGCATCGAACGAACGATCGTCTCGATGTGCTTGTCGTTGATGTCGACGCCCTGCGAACGGTAGACGCGTTGAACTTCCTGTACCAGGTACTGTTGCAGCGCGTTCTCGCCCTTGTACTCGAGAATCTCGTGCGGATCGAGCGAACCTTCGTTGAGCTGATCGCCCGGCGCGACCTTCTGGCCTTCGCTGACGAGCATATGGGTGCCGTGCGGCACATCGTATTCGTGAGCTTCGCCGTGATCGTCGGTGACGAGGAGAATCCGCTTGGACTTCTCCTCGGTGATGTTGACGGTGCCGGCGACGGTCGTGATCGTCGCTTTACCTTTCGGTTTGCGTGCTTCGAAGATTTCCTCGACGCGCGGCAGACCCGTGATGATGTCTTCGGTGGCGACGCCGCCCGTGTGGAACGTACGCAGCGTCAATTGCGTGCCCGGCTCGCCGATCGACTGCGCGGCGATGATGCCGACCGCTTCACCGATGTCGACGGAGCGCCCGGTCGCGAGGTTGCGCCCGTAACACATCGAGCAGACGCCGTACTTCGCCTGACAGGTGAGCACGGAACGGATCTTGACCTTGTCGATCCCCGCGGCGATGATCGCCGCGGCTTTGATTTCGTCGATCTCGTCGTCACGCAAAACGAGCTTGGTCTTAGGCTTGGCCGGATCTTTGATATCGTCGGCAGCACGGCGCCCAACGATGCGATCGGTGAGCGGCTCGATGATCTCCTTACCGGAGGCGATGTCGTAGACCGTGATGCCCTGATGCGTTCCGCAATCGTCTTCGCGCACGATGACGTCCTGCGCGACGTCGACCAGACGGCGCGTCAGGTAGCCCGAGTCGGCGGTACGCAGCGCGGTATCGGCCAGACCCTTGCGCGCGCCGTGGGTCGAGATGAAATACTCGAGAACCGTCAAGCCTTCTTTGAGCGAGGCCTTGACCGGAATCTCCAAGATGCGTCCCGACGGGTCGGACATCAGTCCGCGCATACCGCCGAGCTGCTTGACCTGCGAGATCGAACCACGCGCGCCCGAGGTCGCCATCATGAAGACGGGGTTCATCGGATTCTGCGCGGCCTGCATTGCGGCCGTAACCTCTTCCGAGGCCTTCGACCAGATCTCGATCGTCTTGTTGTACTGCTCGTCGCCCGAGATGAAGCCCTGCTCGAAGAACGTCTGGAGACTATCGACTTCGCCTTGCGCGTTATCGAGAATCTTGTACTTCTCGTCGGGAACGACGATATCGCTGATCGAGACGGTCGTGCCCGACTGCGTCGCATAGCGGAAGCCAAGCACCTTGATCGCATCGAGGAACTCCGCCGTTTCGGCGTTGCCGTGCTTGCGATAGCAATCGGTGATCAGCTTCTTGAGGGCCGACTTGTCGATGATGATGTTGTGGAACGGCTCGTTCCAGCGGAGCGAGAACGCTTCGTTGAAGATCACGCGGCCGACCGTCGTGCGGTAGATCGCGCCGTTCCAGCGCACGTTGACCCAGTCTTGCAGACCGATCGTCTTGTGCTCGTACGCGATGACGGCCGAGTTGGCGTCTTCGAACGTACGCAAGCGAACTTCGCCGTTCGGACTCGTCGCGGCCGGCTTTGCCTTCTTGGACGAACCGTTGGTTAAGGCCATCGGTTTGCGCTCGGTGCCGCCCACGATCGAATGTAACGCGTCGTCCGGGATCGCGCCCTTGGCGGGACCGCGGTACTCATCTTTTTGGAACGTAAGGTAATACAACCCGAGTACCATGTCTTGCGTCGGAATCGAGACCGGCTGACCGAAGCTCGGCTGCAGAATGTTGTTCGACGAGAGCATGAGGATCCGCGCCTCGGCTTGCGCGCCGGCGGAGAGCGGAAGATGGACGGCCATCTGGTCGCCGTCGAA
>PLDY01000006.1 GCA_003136895.1 Candidatus Erabacter solicola
TGGATAGAGCGGGGGACTCCTAAGCCTCAGGTTGGACGTTCGAATCGTCTCGGGCACACCAGTTTTCAGACCGAAGGGCCGTCCGGAAGGAGGCACCTTCCGGGCCGGGGCCGAACGGCGTTTACAGGGCCCGAGGGCTGTGTTATCATCTCTCCCTGGCGGACCGCGGGTCCGTCTTTATTATGTCGGCAAGCGAGTCTAGGGAACAACGATGGCGAAAAAAGAGAACCGCGTGATGGTCGTGCTGGCGTGCACTGAATGCAAGCGGCGCAACTACAACTCGCAGAAAAATAAACAGCATACGACCGATCGGCTCGAGTTGTCGAAGTATTGTCGCTACTGCCGTTGCCACAAACCTCATCGCGAAACGAAGTAATCCGGCGGCGGAACGCGGCGGAACAGCACAAAGGGCGGTAGCTCAATTGGTAGAGTTGCGGTCTCCAAAACCGTCGGTTGCAGGTTCGAGTCCTGTCCGCCCTGCCAAACATTTCATCCGAGGAGTAGACGCAGCATATGAATAGGCCGACCGGCGGCTCGGGTTCCGGAGATCGCGCGGCACGTTCCGCACGTACGGAACAGTATTTCCGCGGATTAGTCTCCGAGATGCGTCGCGTCACGTGGCCCAGCCGGCAAGAGTGGGTCTCCGCAACGATCTTGACCGTCGCGCTGGTGGCCGTCGTCGGGCTCTACACGTATTCGATCGACCAGCTGTTCGGGTTCCTTTTCGGGCTCGCGCACAAGTAAGGGGTAACCGTCTTAGTGGAAAACGAGTCGACGCAAGCGAGCGTGGTCACCGCGCCGAGCGGCGCGTCGAAAAAAGACGAGCGCCGCAAGTGGTACGTGATCCATACGTACTCGGGTTACGAGAATAAGGTCAAGGCGAACCTCGAACGCCGTATCCATTCGATGAATATGCAGGACAAGATTTTCCGCGTCCTCGTTCCGATGGAAGACGAAGTCGAGTTCAAGGACGGCAAGCGCAAGATCACNNCCGGGCTACGTGCTCGTCGAGATGGATATGGACGACGGTTCCTGGTACGTCGTGCGCAACACGTCCGGCGTGACGGGCTTCGTCGGCTCGCCGGGTTCGGGTGAAAAGCCGGTGCCGCTGCAAGAGAAAGAAGTCAAGACGATTCTCAAGCAGATGGGTATCGAGACGCCCAAGCTCAAGATCGATTTCGCCAAGGGCGATCGCGTCAAGGTTACGAGCGGCCCATTCTTCGATTTCACAGGCATCGTCGACGAGATCCAACCCGAAAAAGAGAAGGTTCGCGCGCTCATCTCGATCTTCGGTCGCGAGACGCCCGTCGAACTCGAGTTCTATCAGATCGAGAAAGTCTAGCTCGACCGTTCACACGCGGTCAGCGCGAGGTTCTCGATGCTAGCGATGATTCGATCGGCGTTCGTGGACGCCGTGCCGTTGATGCGATCGCGCGCGCTGCCGTACGTTGCGATGGCCGTACTTTGTGCGGTCGCCGGCGCGCTGCTACCCGTGCTGACTACCGAGGTGAGCGATGCACGCGCCGTCACGCAGGTGCCGTGGCTACAGTTTGACCTCGATATAGTGGTTGCGATCTGTGTCCTTGCCGTGTTTTTTGTCTATCCGAACGTGGCGCGGAGCGCGCGATCCGAGTTTCGCATGACCGTCGGACGCTTTTTCGGAATCATCGGTATCTCGCTTGCCGTTTGCGTCGAGAGCGTCCTGGGTTTCGCGGCATTTATCATTGCCGGATTTTGGATTACGGTGAAGTGGTCTCTGAGCGTCTGGACCTACCTGCTCACCGAGGGAAAGAATCCGTTGAATGAGTCGTGGCAACTCACCAACGGTCAATTCTGGGAGACCTTCGGATTTTCACTACTGCTCGGCTTTACGGCCGGCGTGCCAATGGTTGTCGGTATTCTAGGCGTCCTAGGCAACGCCGGAGCGGAGCCGCTTGTAGGGATCGTGCTTCGGCCCATCGCGTTTCTGATCTATGTCTATGCGCTGCACGTGTACTTGCTCGGCCAGATGCACTGGATGTTGCGTTTACGCAACCGCGCGCTGTACGTCTCGGTGGGAGCAAGCGCCTAGTCGGGACGGAGTCGCAACAGATTTCGAGGCGCGGTCGAATGCTTTGCCAAATACACGAGCCGGTGCTTTAGGAGCTGCCAATGTACATTTCAACAATTACCATCAATGTCGCCGACGTCGAGCGGGCGGTCGCGTTCTACACCGGGACGCTTGGCTGGGAGATTAGTAACGACGTGGAGATGGGCCCCGGCATGCGCTGGGTGACCGTGCGGCCGGTCGGCAAGCAGACCCAATTCGTGCTGGCCAAGGGCTTCGGAGGCGAGGAGCCGGCGAAGGTCGGCGGCTTCAGCGGCGTCATCCTCGAGGTCCCGGATGTGCGAGCCACCCATGCCGAGCTCAGCGCGAAGGGCGTTAAATTCGGGGAGGAGCCCGTCAAGCACCCCTGGGGCTGGTGGGCCATGTTCGAGGATTCCGAGGGGAACGGCTTCGGACTGCACTCCGACTAGCCAAAAGGTGTTGTTCTGGCGGCTGAGACCGCGTATAATCCGGTAGTTGCGCCGACCAGCCCGACCCCGGCCCGGCGACATTTAATGAGGGGGAGACTGCCGCATCTGCGGTAATCGTCAGGAGAACTATGGCTAAGAGAGTCGTCGGCAAGATCG
>PLDY01000090.1 GCA_003136895.1 Candidatus Erabacter solicola
CATTGGGGCGGAGAAGTCGTGTATTTCTGGCTCGAAGCGGACAAGCATCTGCAACAAGTCGTCAGTGGCATCGGAACGGCGCGCGTCATCGAAATCGGAGTTCCACTCGATGCGACCGATCACGCCTATGTTGCCGGCAAAGCTATTGCAGCGACCTTCGCGCGAAGTTTGGGCCATATCCCCGATTTCGGAGCATTCGATGTTTGCGCTGTCCGACCGCTCGGACCTGAGACCATCTTGGCGGTATATACAGAGGGCGAAGCCACCTTCGACCGGATCGGGAGGGGGTATCCGATCAATTTTCACGTCAGCGAATAGGTCGACAACCAAGTCGGACCGGATTCCCCGGTTATCGAACCTTCAGGTTGATTTGGCCCTTGCCGACCGCGAAACGACTGTCCTTGCGCAAGTCCCGCATGCATGTCGTGCGCGGTGTCTTCCGAGTCGGCGTAGTGTCAGTTAGGTCGGGCCGCGTCGCGCGCAAGGCATTCCAAAGTTCATCTGAAGATACGGTTAAGCGTTGATTTCGCTGCATCCACGCGAACGCCGCGTCGCTTAGTTTCGACACGCTATAACAGCTTGAGCGGCGGCGCTTCCACTTGGTCGCCCCATTGGTACCAGCCATGCCGGTAGTGTCGGGCGAACATCTCTAGGCGTGGCCCTGGCGAGCACGACTCGATGATATTCCACATCTCGTCAGGCTTTTGACTGTGGCGGCGTTTGCGCGTGCCTAGCAGATTCACTTGGGTGCGGCCAGGCTTCAATGTACGATTATTCTTTCCGCGAATCCCAAACAGAACCAGCTCCGTAACGTTGCGAAAGTAAAACCCCACGCCACGACCGTCCGGCCCGCCGTCCTTGCGAATCTTGTACCAGACGACGTTAGACTTGTACGTGTAGCCCCAGCGCTTCATCGTCTCCAGCCCTTCCGCAAGCAGCGCGTTTGGACACCAAAGATAGAGATGCGACTGTTCTGCCGCGATTGTCGCGACCGGGAGTTCGTAGATCTCTTCCATCGTCATCGTGCCATATCGAGAAAGTCGCTTGTGCTCGGGGGCCATCTTTCCCGTGCGGTTCATAAATCGCCACGGTGGGTCCGCGTAGATGGTGCGGAATTTGCGCTCACCGGCATACGCCAATAACGACTCGGCTGGCGGAAGCTTTAGGAGTTCGGGTCGTACCGGAGCTGGGTGATTCCGAAAACTAGGACGGGGCAACCGCCACCTCCGCCCGCGAGAAGACGCGGGAGCAACTTGGACATGTGTGTGGTGCTCGCACCATATTTCGCCCCGATACCGAGCTCGGCGAAGATTCCTTGTAGGTGATCGGATCGCGTGACGATGACGCCGACGTCGAGTACCTGTAGGTCGAAGAGAACACGAAAGTTGTTGAGGTCACGTACGAAAGTCTGATCCTTGCTGTTCCATTCGATTTCCAAACCGACACGAGATTTGAGGCAGTCGATTTTATGTGTTCGGCTCTCTCGCACGTCTTCATCGACCTTGACTTGCGTTGTAACTTCACGTTCGCGCCAACCGCGCGCCTCGAAGGCCGAGTCGATCATGTCGCTGATGTTCGATTTTCGCCCTCCAGCCGCGACGACATCGCTGCGGCGAAGCGTGAAGCCTCCGAGGACCTCCAGAATATCCTTCCATTCATCGGGATACGAGCCCCCCAGTATCTGGGTGGCGTTGCGCCAATTGTGAATTTCGTAGGTCCGAGCAATATCATCGGGGACGAGACCCGGCGGCAGTTCTCGCATCGAAGAGAAAAGTCGGCCCATATAGGGTCGTAGATCCTGTCCATCCGTGTCCGCAATCTACGATGCTGCGTCCGTGCTTGAGTGCTTCCTCGATATCGGTGCGAATCGGAGACTCGTCTTCCTCGCTCGCCTCGAGGCCTTGAAGCTGCTTTTCGGCTGACTCACCTTGAGTCGCGTTGTAACGCTTGGTCAAACGTGGTCCTCGTTTCTCGCGGACTCTTGATCCCACCGAGAATCCGGCTGGCCAAGTGGCCCCCCGGCATCCGGAGGGCTGAGGTGGGAGAAGCACCCGCCCTCCAGACTTGATCTCGAACCCTGACTCGTGAGAGACCGAGATGCTTTCCGGCGCGAAGTGGTTCACGCCGAAGTCTTCATCGTAGAGCCGCTCATCACCAAATACCGAACCTGGAAGCCGGATACGCGCGCTGCTCGGGTGGAAGTTTGCGTGCGGCTTCGGACAAGCGCAGCTCGGGACCGTCGCTGTCGATCGACACGGCGAATATGCGGCTACGCTTCGCGACTTGCGTAAGGCAAAGCGTGAACGCGTCAGTCGTATCATCGTGGCGGCCTCGGGAAACGATAACAGCTCGCGCTCGAACGCGGTCAGCCACGAATAACTCAGGCGCTCGTCGGGGAGCGCAACGCGGCCCGCAGGCTATTGGTTAGCCCTTGAGTGTCTTTCCGGCGCGAACCGCGATTAACGCAAGGGTCCCCGCGAATACGAGCCAGCCGAGCGTGGTCGCGAAAGTGGATAGCGTTCGGTGTAATTCCTTTGCGGCGGCATTGGCGAAAGGCTGGAGTTCCCAAGCGGTTTGCTCGTATCGGGCGAACGCCATTACCAGAGCGCTCAAGATTCCGAGCGCTACAATCATTAACACCGAGGGCGTGGCGCTCGCATTTCGTTCCATGTCGTCAGATTACCAAAATCTATACGATTAAGCCTTTCGGCGTTTAGAGGACGCGCTCATCGATTGACGTGGGCAGCGCATCACCCTGAGTGATCTCGGAAAAGCGTGGATGGAGTGGATTGATGAGTACGTTCGATTCCGTCAGTGCGACGACGGAAGGTAGACGTAACACGAGAGAGCGCAGCTCACGTGCCCACGCATTTCCGATCGTCTGAAGCTCGATGGGCGGCGGACTCGTCCTCCAATTCGCAGGGAGGAGCGAAAGGTCAAGTACCTCGATGGCGTCGTCCGGAATGTCGAGAGCGACGAATACGTGTCCGAAGGTGTTTGATCACGATCGAGCCGACGCAAGAGATCGTTTGGACCCGTGCCGCCGCGGGCGGTGCCGGTATTGAATCCCGCAGGCACGGTGTAGTTCACTCCATCGGCCAAAGCAGCGACCGGCATGGACGCGAGCAAAGCCCCAGCGGTGAACGCGGCAAGAACTCTTCCGATGCTAATCATCCTTAGGGGTTCCCGTTGGGCGTGGTCGCGGCGCCGAGTCTCTGTAGCACGTCTCTTCGCTGTAGGTCTGCCATGTGCCGTCGCCCCTCACTTGATGTTGCCGGTGAAACGAATCGTCACCAATCGTCGTGTAGATCATGCGCATCGGCCGCTCGGGGCCCATCTCCCCGATGGCACTGGGAGCCGATCCCGTGCCCGTGAATGTCCATTCCCTTCCCAACCAGGGCGCAGCCGTCGCATGCATCGGTCCCCACAGCGCACTTTGTGGCGAATCGATCGTCCAAGTAATGGTCGCAGCATCGTAGTCGTATCGCTCGCGCAAGAACGCAAACAGACCGCTCGGGAGACGAACGGTACTCCGCATGTTCAGCGAAGCGCCGTTATTGACGCTCGAATAGGTTCGATTCGATCTGCTTCCGGCTCGCGAGTCGCAATGCCAATTTCCCGCTAACCAGTCGGCCCGATCGCCTGGCGCCTGTGCCGTCTCGGCCACGATCAAGAATACTGCGAGAACAAAGACCTTCACGGGCCCCTCCTTAGCGAATTGCGTGCCAGACGAAGGCCACAGACGGCAGAAATCCGACGTTGCGGTCGGCGAGACTGTGATTGAATGTGAATTGCGTGGCATAGTTGATGTAACGCACTCCGTAGCGCAGCGAGGTATACTTGCCTGGGACTTCATACGTCAGCTGCGTCTCGAACTGGGAGCCGATTTCGACGGCGGTCGCTGAAAATCCATTGATGAGCTTGCCTTCGACATTGCCCGATACGTGCGGCATGAGATCCAGTTGAAGCCGCAAACGGCGGTCGCGGGTCAGAGCGGCGCCGATTTCGTAGCGCCCGCCGACAACGCGCGAGCGGTCGACTTCATGGAATGGACCATTGCTTGTCGTCGTCTGATTGTAGACGAGTTCCCCGACGCCGGCATAGATGCGGTTCCCGGCCAGATACGCGCGAAGCGTGCTGTCAAAAAATGTCAGCGCCGTCGACGACTGCTGCGAACCGTTCTCGCCGATCTCGGGGCCGAGCGGCAAGCCTTCAATGAAGAGTTCGAGATTACCGGAGCGCTGACGAAACTCGAGTATCGGAATCGGAACGGGGGTTACGCGCGTCGATCCTTGGGTGTCGGAGTGCGTTCCGATAAGCGGACCGAGATTCAACCCGAGGTCAGTTGCGGCTAGCGCAGGCGTCGCGCACGCGAAGAAGAGCGCGCAAAGTACGGCAGCGAGAGGTGATGAACGCATCGCCCATGCTTTAGAGTCGCCCGGACTCCGACCTCCATCGAGCTAGGGAACGATGGTGAAGTTTGGCGTTGCGCCGGGGTTGCCTAGATCAATCTCCGTGAAATGCCCGCTGCTCAGGTAAGCGATCTTGTTCGCCCCCGGCTCCACGAACCACAGGCGTCCGGCTTCATCCACTCTTAAAGCCTGCGGCAAGACGTTTGTTCGCGGCAGCGGAAATCTCAGCGTATTGCCGTCACGCCGGAGATGCGCGACCATGCTCTTTGCGACCGCAGCATACCAGATACCGCCCATTCCGTCCGCCGCCATCTCGTACGGGCACTCGGCTTGTGCGAGCATTCGCTTTTGTACGACTTTCGATGCTCGGAGATGAAAGACAATGCTATGGTCGCAATCCGACAACCAAACGCCCAGCCGATCGTCGTCGCGTATGGCAGTGTAGCCGCTGTTGAAGTCGGCCTTGCCGAAGCGATCGCTCGCAACAACACTCGCCGACGCTCGTTCGGGAACCGCCGTAATGCCGCTGGCGTTACCGCGAGCATAGCGCGAAGGAACCGCGAAGAAGATGTCTTTTGAGCTGCGGATGTCTTTCGTGATTTCCGCAGCGGGCGCGGGCAGCAGTTGGAATCCAGTTTCGTCTAACCTTGCCGCCTGTTCCGTGCGCTCTAGGTCGAGCCACAGTGTACCAGAGCCATCGAGGCCGGCGTTATACGCGGCGGCATCCTCAGGAATGGGAAAAGGCTGTGGCTCAAGACCCGGTCGTAACCGATAGGCGGTTCGTGAGTTCCAGGCAAGCGCATAGACGTTGGCACCCGATGCCAGAATTTGGAAGGCTTGCCACTCCTTGTCATCCTTCGTCGCAAAATCGTGTTGGGAAAAAGCACCGTCTCGGTCAACGTGCCCGAGACGAGCTGGACCCCATTCGGAGAACCACGCGCCGCCCGCTCCATCCGCTCGAACGGTGGCCGGAAGCCAGTCAGGGGGCAGCGCGAAGGCGGCGTGCCGACCGGTGCGGCCAACGTAACCGACGGTGTGCCGGCCCGGATTCGCGTACCATACGACGCCTCGATCGAGCGCGATATCGACCGGATCGCTGAAGAGTGCGCCGCGATATCGTAAGCGGCTGATGATATCGGAACTCGACAAGGCCGCTGTCGCATAGTCGCCGGAATGAAGTGAGCTAAGGTCGATCGGAAACTCGGCGACTCGACTACCGACGTGAACGTTCAAGAGCCAGCGGATACGCCGAAGGCTGTCGAAATAAAATGCTTGACCCTCAATGGACGGAATGCGCCGCGCGCCGGGTCCGTCCGCACTCGTGAGCTCGAGTTGGGCACCCGGCATATCGATGGTACCGGCCATCGCGGCGTGATCGTGATCGTAGAGGCTGCCGCCTTGGCCGAGCGAGAGCGTAATCGATCGCCTGCGGCCCGGCAACATGATCGCCATAGCTTGCCCGCTGCACAATTTTGTGGACGCATAGAATTCGTAATTACCCGTTGGAAGGACGACTTTGAAGTCATAGATGCCGCGCGACAGGATCCGTGGATTGGATGTTGCTGGGCCTGCGAGCGATGTCGGCCCGTCCAAGAACATATGCGAGAACGTCCAGTCGTTCATCCGCAAGACGCGAAGTTTTGGCAACGTGCCGCGATCGTCCAGGCACCCTATCGTGAGAACATGGATGGTTGAGACCGCTCGATCGTTTGCAGGCGACGCCCCGCACATCGCAGTCGAAAGGAGCGCGAGGACAAACATCGAGCGGATGGTCACGGCATCCTCACTGTAGCAGGCTCGATGACGACGCGCTGTGAACTTCCGTCGCTTGCGATCTTGAGGAAAGTCTTTTCTCTCGGCCGAACTAGCCAGAGATCAGCGGCCGAGGCGCGAACGAACTCATCATCCCGCAAGGATTTAAAGCCTAGCAAGAGTTCGCTGACAGGCCCGCTCGCCGCGACGCGATAGAATTTCTTCGTTCCAGCATCCACGATGATGATGCCGTCGCCGGCGGTTAACATTTCGCGAATATCCTGAATCGCTGCCGGNNGAACGGTCGTACGTCCAAAGATTTCCAATATCATCCGTTACCAGAAAATAGACGCCGGCGTGCCGCGGCCCAACGATGCGACGAAAGGCGTTCTTCGCATCAATCGCGCCGATAGCGGTCTCGCCGGCCGAGCACGTAAATGCTAACAAAGTCCGCCAATTCGTGAGATTCCCGGGAAAACAGGGGCTCCACGGAATGTCGAGTCTTGAAATGGTGCCGTCGCGGTCGACGTGAACAATGCGTTCGAGCTTTGACTCGACGAACCAGAAACCGCCGCGATCATCCGGCGTGGGGGCATCCGCCTGTTCGTCGTTATCTCCGATCACGTACGACCGAACGAGCCCTGACGGATCGGCGTGGTAGACCGTCATCGTCTGAAATGGTTGCAGGAGCCAGGCCGCGCCGTCGGATGCGACGGTCGAATGGGCCCAGACACTCGATCCGATTTGCGGAAATTCTTGAACTTGGCCCGACGGCGACAGGCGTCTCAGAACTCCGTATGTTCCGAGAATCCAGACCGAGCCATCCGCTTGCGGCGCGAGAGTCTCCACACCCCATCCGCCGGGCGGCAACCTAAATTCGTGCAGAACGCGTTGCGCGTCCAGATGACCGATGCGGGTTTCGACGCCAAGATATTCGACGAACCACATGCTGCCGTCAGGTGCGAACGCGAGATTTCTCACCCCCTGCGCATTCTCTTTACGTCTTGCGAATATTTCTTGGTAGTATTCCTCAGTCGTTATGCGAACGACCGTGAGCTGATTTGGTCGAACGTCAACGTCGCGCGAAAATCCGCAACAGTTCGAAAAACTCACCTCGACGCGGTAGGTCCCCGGCGCAAGTGAATCGGCGATGGCACGGCCGCTCTCGCTCGAAAGCCAAATTGGCGCCGGTGAAACGGCAGGTTTCGGAACCACGTAAACCTGGAGGCCGCCGAGGGGCAGGATCGCGACGATGCCGCCGGTCGTGGGCCGGGCTTGCGCAGAAGGCAGGAGCGGCGCCACGAGTGTGCGCTCAAGACCACTTACGACGGCCATGTGAATCCATGTGCGACAGCGTCCTTCGGTGACGTGGACCTCGTAATAACCCGGCGCATACGAGCCGGAGCCCCGCCAGCTTAGTCCGTTGCGGCGCCACGTCAGTGCCGGCAAACGCTCGAAACCTGGAAGTCGCCGAACGACGGCGACAGGCTGCACGAGACGATCTCCGCACGCAAGGACCGTCAGTCTCACAATGGATGAAGCCGTCGACGCGCGCGTGCCGTTGCCGGTGTAAACGAGCGAAAGTGCCGTCGCTATCGTAGCGGCGATCGCGACGGCACGTGGCCAATAGGCCGCGGTACCCCGTGGCGTGTCCATGACAAAGTCTATCACAAGTCGCAAGACTGTTTGCTAAGCAATCGCAGGAACGTCGACGCCTGGGACGGCAGAAGGCGGAGATGAGACGCACACTGGGTCTCGTCTTCGTCCTCCTGATCCTATTCGGAGTTCAGATGCGGGGCGATGCGGCCCGGTGGTACCGCTGGATCCCGCGCCAGTCGGCAACCTTCACGCCGGAGCGGCCCGTCGTTCTAACGTTACGCACGAATTGGCCGGGTGACGTCTCCCTCACGCTCTATAGGGTACCGCGGACGCAAGCGATCGCGCTCGCGATGTCCGGCCAAAGCGTCCAGTTCGATCGGCTCGTCCCGGACAAGATCATTAGGACGATCATCAATCCCGCGAACGCTTCGCGTGCTTTGACGGGTTCTTCCGCGGGTTATCAACTCGAGGATGGCTTCGAACACCGTGCCGATCTCGGAGTGCTGCCGGTTGGCCGCTATGCCGCACTTTGGCACGCCGGCGACGCGCGCGGGATCGAAACCGTCGACGTCTCGTCCGTCGGTATGTACGTCTTAGCAGATCCCGCGCACGGACTCGTCGCCTCTGCTCTCGACCTCAGGACCATGCTCCGCCGCGACAATGTAAAGTTCACGCTATACCGCCCGGAAGGTGCGATGGCGTTAAAGCAGGATGCAAGCGGTCTCGCAAGCCTAACGGAACGGAATCTGCTGCGAAGTGCTCTTGTTGCGGATGCTCCGGACGGCTCCATGGCTATCGTCACCGTTGGACAAGCGGAAGCGTCCCAGATCTATCCAGACTACGAAAATGTGATCGTACAAACCGATCGCCCCCTCTATCGCGCCGGACAGATCGTCCACTTTCGCGCGATCT
>PLDY01000095.1:0-15466 GCA_003136895.1 Candidatus Erabacter solicola
AGATTCTCAAGGGAATCGACTTAGCGGTCGAGCCGGGGTCCGTTCACGCCCTGATGGGTCCCAACGGCAGCGGCAAATCAACTTTGGCCTTTTCGCTAACCGGGCACCCCAGCTACCGGGTCACCGTTGGAACGGTCACCCTCGACGGCGAGGACGTGCTCGCACTGCCGCCCGATAAGCGCGCCAAAGCCGGACTCTTCCTTTCCTTTCAATATCCGGCTGCGATCCCTGGGGTCTCGGTCGCGAATTTCATTCGCACGGCCCGCATGTCGATTCGCCCCGACGACCTGCCGCCCGCCAAGTTCCGCAAACTCATCTTTGAAAAGCTCGACGTCCTGGATATGGACGCGGCCTTCTTATCGCGCTACGTCAACGACGGTTTTTCGGGCGGCGAGAAAAAGCGGCTCGAGATGCTGCAACTCGCTATGCTGGCGCCGAAGTACGCCGTGCTCGACGAGACCGACTCCGGGCTCGACGTCGACGCGCTGCGCGCGGTCGGTGCGACCGTGAACGCCTTGCGCGAGAGCGAAGAAGGCAAGGACACCGGTTTTCTGATCATCACACACTATCCGCGCATCCTGCAGTACATCGCGCCCGACAAGGTTCACATCATGATGGACGGCCGCATCGTCAAATCGGGCGGCCCGGAACTTGCCAACGTGATCGAGCGCGACGGCTACGATAAGATTCGCGAAGAGGTCGCGGGTGGCGTCGTCGCCTAGCGCACCGCTCATGCAGAGCAACGTTCGCGGCGTCTCGAAAGCCGAACTCGCCGCGCTGTTGGAGAAATTCGGTGAAGGCGCGATCTCAGCGCAATCCCGCTACGATGCGCTCGCGCGTTTCGAAGAGTTGCCTGCGCGCCAGTCGATTAAGAGCGGACGCTATTGGAAACGCGATCTGGCGAGCCTGGACGTGAGCGATCTCACGCTCGTCGCCGGCTCCGATGCCGTTTCGCCGGAGCGCGAAGGGTACGTGGCGACTCAGACCGACGGCACGCTCAGCATCAGCGTACCGAAGGAGTTTGCGGCTCGCGGAGTCGTGGTCACCAGTTTGGCGGAAGCCCGCACGTCGCACGCCGCGCTCTTTGCGGCGGCATTCGGCAACGCGATGGATACGCGCGACGACAAGTTTGCGTCGCTGGCGCTCGCGCTGCAGAGCGGCGGCGTCTTCATCGCCGTACCCGCCGGCGTTTCGCTCGAGGATCGCCTTCGCATCTCGTATCGCGCCGTCGACTCGGCCGTCTTTCCGTACACGCTCGTCTACGCAGCCGCGGGCTCGCACGTCACGATCGAAGAGCGCCTCGAAACGGGAACCGGCCACGCCGATAGCGTGCGCCATTTCCTGTGCGGTCTCGCGGAGATCGTCGCCGAGGAGCGCGCGAACGTCACCTACGTCTCGACCCAACTCGCGGATACTGATGCCCAGGTTCTCATGTCGCGCCGGGCGCGCGTGGCGAGTGACGCCACGGTCTCGTTTGCGATCGCCGAACTCGGCGCGGACCTTTCGATGAATCGCACGCGCGTCGTGCAAGCCGGCCGCGGATCGGCTTCGAACGTCGCCGCCTTCTTCTTCCCGAACGGCAACCAGCACGTTGACTTGGAGACCGAGACGCTCCATATTGCGGACTCGACGACCTCCGCGACGATCGTGCGCAGCGCGGGGACCGATCGCGGTCAAGGACGCTATCTCGGCAACATCAAGATCACACACGAGGCGCACGGCGCCGATGCCTCCTTGCGCGACGACGCTTTACTGCTCTCGAAGGACGCACACGTCGATTCGGTGCCGGCCCTTGAGATCGCGGCCAACGACGTCAAAGCCTTTCACGGCGCGACGGTTGGCGCGATCTCCGAAGACGAGATTTTCTACGCCCAGAGCCGCGGCATCGCGCGCACCGACGCGGAACGGATGATCGCCCTCGGCTTCTTCGAACCCGCGATCTCGCGGTTCCCAACCGAGCCGCTGCGCGAAGAGCTGCGCACGGCGCTGGCCGCGAAACTCGTGAGTACTCCCGCATGATCGCGCCGAGCAAACTCGACGAACGCGCGAAGACGATCGCGCGCGACTTTCCGATCCTCGCACAGCCGACATCGCGCGGAAAACGCTTAGCGTTCCTCGACTCGGCCGCAAGTTCGCAGAAACCTCAAGCGGTGATCGACGCACTGGTCCACTATTACACGTACGACAACGCCAACATTCACCGCGGCGTCTACGAACTCGCCGAGCGCGCCACCGCAGCCTTCGAAGGCGCGCGCGAGAAGGTCGCGCGCTTCATCAATGCCGCCGAATCCGCCGAGCTGATCTGGACCCGCAACACGACCGAGTCGATCAACCTCGTCTCGTTCAGCTGGGGCCTGCAGAATCTGCGCCCCGGCGATGCCATCCTCACCTCGCAGCTCGAGCATCACTCGAACCTCGTGCCGTGGCAGCTGCTGGCCGCCAAGACCGGCGCCGACCTGCGCTTCATCGAAGTTGACGCGAACGGAATGCACGAGCTCGACGATCTGGACGAGAAGCTGCATGGCGTCAAGCTGGTCGCGCTCTCACATATTTCGAATTCGCTCGGCACGATCGCGCCGCTCGAGACGATCGTTCCGCGTGCCCACGCCGCCGGCGCGATCGTATTGGTCGACGCCGCCCAATCCGTTCCGCATATGAAGGTCGACGTACGCGCGCTCGACGTCGATTTTTTGGCCGCGAGCGGGCACAAGATGTGCGGCCCCACCGGAATCGGCTTCCTCTACGGAAAGCGCGCGCTGCTCGAGGCGATGCCGCCGTTCTTGACCGGCGGCGACATGATCAAGAGGGTCGAGTACCGCGAAACGAGTTTCAACGAGATCCCGTGGAAATTCGAGGCGGGCACGAGTAACATCGCGGACGCGGTCGCCCTCGGCGCCGCCGTCGACTATCTCGAAACGATCGGCATGGACTGGGTCCACGCGCACGAGCGGCGACTCACGGCGTTCGCACTCGAGCGCATGCGGACGCTCGAACCGCTCGGACTCGCGATCTACGGACCGCTTGACCCCAAGGATCGCTCTGGCATCATCGCATTCAATCTGGCTGACGTGCACGCGCACGACCTCGCCTCGATCCTCGATACGGAGGGCGTTTGCGTTCGCGCGGGGCATCACTGCACGATGCCGCTGATGGAAAAGATGGGCTGGCCCGCGACAGCGCGCGCGTCCTTCTATCTCTACAACACCGAAGAGGATGTCGAACAGTTGGCCGGCGCACTGCACAAAGCTGCCCGCATCTTCAAACTCGCCTGAGCCATGGACGACTTTTACAAAGAATACATCCTCGATCATTACCGCAACCCGCGGAACTTCGGGCACCTCGAGCGCGTCGACGCCTCGGCCGAAGATATCAATCCGCTCTGCGGCGATAAGATTCGCTTCGAGTTACAACTCGAAGATGGCCGCGTGACCGACGTGCGCTTCTCCGGCAAGGGCTGCGCGATCAGTCAAGCTTCGGCGTCGATGCTTTCGGAATCGATCAAGGGACGCAAGCTCGAAGACGTCGCACGTCTTTCAAAAGAGGAAGTGCTCGAGAACGTCGGCATCGGCATCAGCCCGGCGCGCATGAAATGTGCCACACTCGGACTCAAGGTTCTCAAGAGCGCCGCGCTCGGCGAAATCGCAACTTGGCCGGACGAGGACGCGCCGGCCGAGGCGGCGCCGTAGTTTTGGACGGCGTCGTCGACGCCTTCTTGCGGCTGGCCGGGGCGATCGTGCTCGAAACGCTCGCGCTGGCCGTTTGGAATATCGGCACGCGGCCGCCGGCGAATATGCTGCGCGACGTGCGGGCCGCGGCGCGCAGTCCGCGCGCGCTCTTTACCGGTTTCATCAGTTTGATCGTCGGGCTCATCTTCGTGGCCGCAGCCACGATCTTACTGGTCCCGGCCGTGCCCGATCCGGTCTCGCACTTCGTACCGGTCGAGATCTTCACGTTTCTCGTTGCGCTCGGCATCGAGTTCCTAGTCGGTAACGATCTGCGCCGGCTCGTCGGCGGCCGAAGCCCCGATGCCGGTTCCGCGAAAGACTAACGCGTCACGCTTTCAGTTCACACCTCGCGCCGGCCTTCGATGCAGACGTTCTGCAGATCGTAGGCCGCCATTGCGATCCAGCGATCGAAGCCGTGGTCGCGCACCTTCAAATAGATCGTGCGCGTCGCGACACCTGGAGGCGACGCCGAAATGGCGATCTCACGAACGCGCGCATAACCGTCGGTCTCGCCCAGCGCGAGCGACGTTTTCGGTAGGCGCAAAGGCTGGTCGTTCCAAAACTCGATGACGCCGGTCGCGGCCTTGACTTCGCGCACGATCCCGCGTTCTGTCGGCCGATCGGCGAGCAGCTTATCGTCGGTAGACGTCATCACGCTGCCGACCCCGTCGGGACGAGCGTGCCCCTCGCCGCAGTAGTCCTGGGTGCGCAGCGGCGCGGCGATGTGCGGCTCGGATGGGGTGCAACCCGTCGCGGCCAGCGCGGCGAGCAAGAAGAGCGCGGCACGGGCAAGTTGAGGCATCCCGAAAAGCCTATCGCGCCGGCCGGGACGGAACCTCCCGGCGGCAGGGAAAAGCCGTCAGCCGGGTAACGAAAATCGCTTCATTAACATCCGTACGAAACTTTCCGTCACGGTTTTCATGCATTTCGCCATCGTTCTCACTTAGAAGGAGTCCCGGTGAAAACTACGTTCAAACCGAATCGCGGGCAATTCATCGGCGGCGGCATCGCAGCATCCGCCGCGACGTTTGCCGGCATCAACGTTATCGCCGCACCCATGAAAGAGCTCGTGATCGGGCTCAACGTTCCGCAGACCGGTTCGTACTCCGATCAAGGCGCCGACCAGTTGCGCGCCTACGCGCTGGCGATAGATGAAATTAACGCCGCCGGCGGCGTGATGGGCATGAAGCTCAAGCGCAGTATCGGCGACGACCAGACGAAGGCGTCGGTCGCAACCGAGAACGCACGCCGCATGATCGAGCGCGATGGCGCCATCATGATCACCGGCGGTTCGAGCACCGGCACCGCCGTCGCCGTTTCGAAAATCTGCCAAGAAAAGAAAATCATCTTCATGGCGACGCTAACGCACGGCGACGAGACGACGGACGAGAGTTGCCACTATCACACGTTCCGCCGTTACAACAACGCACACATGTCGGCGCGTTCGATGGCACAAACACTGCTCACCAAGTACGGCACCGGGCGCTGGTTCCATATCACGGCCGACTACACGTGGGGTCACAGTGTCTACGACAATTTGATTGAGGTACTGGAACCCAAGGGCGCCAAGACCATTAAGAACGTTCTGTTGCCACTCGGCACGACCGATTTCAGTTCGGCGCTCAGCCAAGCCCAAGCCGCGAAGCCGGACGTGCTCGTTATCACCGAGTTCGGCAAGGACATGGTCAACGCGCTCAACCAAGCCGCGCAGTTCGGCTTGACGAAGTCGGCCAAGATTCTCGTTCCGCTGGCCGACGAATACATGGCTAAGGGCACCGGTGACAATTTCGCCAACGTGGTCACGACCGCACCGTTCTACTGGAAGTACCACGCGGAGAAGTATCCGGCCGCTAAGAAATTCGTCCAGGCCTTCATAAGAAGGTACGGCGTACCGCCTTCGAACGGCGCCGAAAACGCCTATACCGATATCTATCAGTGGAAGAGCGGCATCGAGCGCTCGGGCTCGCTCGATCCGGCGAAGTTCATCGCCAAGATGGAAGGCCACAAGTTCACCGCGACTAAGGAGCCCGAGTACTGGCGCGCGTTCGATCACCAGGGGATCAACAGTTGCCTCGTGATGGAAGGCGTCCCGATGGCACAGCGCGGCGCCGAGTATCCCGCCTTCGCCTTCGCCAAGGTTCTGGAAGTCCACGACGGCGAGTCGGTTTCGATCCCGCAGTCGACGAGCAAGTGCAAGATAGAAACGGCCTAGGGCCTAACTAAAGCGGAACCTACGGGGACCGGCTCCTCTCGGGGAGCCGGTCCTTTTGCTAAGCCGAGGACATCACGATCGACGCCATCCTCTCGCAGTTGCCGGGTCAACTCCTCGACGGGTTTATTCGCGGCTTACTTTACGTGGCGATTGCGCTGGGCCTTACCATCGTATTCGGCATGTTGCGGCTCGTCAATTTCGCGCACGGCGCTTTCTACATTATCGGCGCCTACGTGGGGCTCGTCGTAACGGAGCACGTCGGTCTGCTGGCCGGCATCATCGCAGCACCCATCGCGGTCGCGCTGTTTGCGATTGCATTCGACTTCGCGCTGTTGCGCAGATTCTACGATAAAGAACCAACCGCTCAGATACTGGTCACGTTCGGCGTAGCTATCGTCGTTGAAGAGACGCTGCGCCTCATCTTCACCGGCACGACGCGCACCTACGTCGTGCCGGCGTGGGTGCAGGGTTCGCTGAACCTCGGCTTCACCCAGTATCCGACGTACCGGATCGCGTTCGGGCTCGGCGTCATCGTGCTGGTCATCGCGGTCTGGCTCTTCATCCAGCGGACCAACTACGGTTTGATCGTCCGCGCCGGCGTTCGCGACCGCACGATGGTCCAGTTGCTCGGCGGCAACGTGCGCCAAGCATCGACCGTCATCTTCGCGCTCGGCGCTGCGTTGGCTGGTCTCGTCGGCGCGGCGGCCAGCCCAATCTACAGCATCGATCCGGGCAAAGGCTTCGAGTTTCTCGTGCCGTCGTTTGTTGTCGTTGTGATCGGTGGTCTCGGAAGTTTTTGGGGAGCCGTACTCGGAGGCCTATTAGTAGGCGAACTGCAGAGCCTCACCACATTGTTTCTCCCGGCCGCCAGCGATCTTGTCATCTATGTCGCGATGGCGCTCGTCCTGCTCGTCAAACCTTCGGGACTGTTCGGTGAAAGCGAAGTAATCCGCGGATGAAGCAGGTCGGCTTCTATGGTTTCACCGCACTAGGCCTGCTGCTCTTTCCGTTCGCGATCCATCCAATCGGCGGCTACCCGGGCCTTGCCACGGAGATTCTGATCGTGGGCATCGCCGCGATTGGCTTCAATTTGTTACTGGGATACGCCGGGTTGCTTTCGTACGGACAAGCCATGTTTTACGGCGTGGGTTCGTATATGGCACTCCTAACGGTACAGCGGTTCTTCCCACAGTGGCCAAGCATCTGGCTCTCGCTGCTCGTCGCAATCGTGTTCGTCACCGTCATGGCACTCGTCATCGGGTTGCTGACCGTGCGCCTCTACGGCATTTACTTTGCATTACTGACGCTAGCGTTCGCACAGATGTTCTACTTCATCGTCTTCCAATGGAAAAGTCTCACGCGCGGCGACGACGGATTGCAGGTCATCACGAACGCTACGCTCCAACTCGGCTTCACCTCGATCGATCTGACGCGAACGTTTCCGGATTTCGAACTCGGACCGTTCGGCAATTTGCACGATGTTCACTATTGGTATGCGTTCGCGGCGATCATCACGCTGGTCGTGCTCGCTTTCATGCGTGCGTTGATCCGCTCTCAATTTGGCGAGATTCTAGCAGCGATTCGCGAGAACGAGGAACGCTCGACTTTCGTCGGCTTCGATCCGCTCCGCTATAAGGTCGCCGCCTTTACGATTGCCGGCATGCTGACCGGACTCTCCGGCGGGCTCAAGGGCTTGTACGAGGCGTCGACCGGAGTCGACACGCTGAGCATCGACATGAGTGGCAGCTTCGTGATCTTCGCCGTCGTCGGCGGCATCAAGACGCTCTTCGGCCCCCTGGTCGGCACCGGGTTAATCATGTACCTGCAAAACGTCGTGAGCGGAAACCCGGTTTTCGGCAACGGCTGGCGCCTGATCGAGGGGTTGATTTTCGTCGCGGTGATCGTCTTCTTGCCCGGCGGCCTGCTCGGCTCGTTCAAGAAAAAGCGCGCGCACGCGGCCCTTGCAAACGCCGTGCGCGTCTCGCCGGTCGAAGGTCGGCCATGAGCGACGTCATCCTCTCGACGAACGGCTTGACCAAAAAGTTCGGCGCGTTCTCCGCCAACAGCGAGATCGACTTTTTCGTGCGTGAGGGCGAGTTGCGCGCCGTCATCGGCCCGAATGGGGCCGGCAAGACCACCTTTTTCAACCTCCTCGCCGGCATCATGCCCGCAACGAGCGGCGAGATCCGCTTCAAAGGTGCGGAGATCACGCGTCTGCCCGGTCCAGAGCGCGTCGCCCGCGGTATCGCCAAAGCGTTTCAGACCGCGAGCATCTATCCCGACGACACCGTCTTCCAAAATGCGCGTCTCGGCGCACTCGCGCGAGTGCAAGGCATGTTCGCTCCCGAGTTTCTCAAGCCGTCGCGCCGGCTCGGCAAGGTCGACGAGATCGCGAACGAGGCGCTGGCGCTTGTCGATCTCGTTTCGCTCGGTGGCGAGCGGGCCGGCGATCTCTCGCACGGCGATAAGAAACGGCTCGATATCGCGCTCGCGCTCGCGACGCAGCCGACGATTCTCTTGCTCGACGAACCGGTCGCCGGCATGTCGATTGAGGAAGTGCACAAGACGGACCGGCTGATTCGCTTGCTGGCCAAACGTATGACCGTTCTCATCATCGAGCACGACATGGACTTGATCATGGGCATCTCGGATTCAATCACCGTGCTGCACCAGGGCAAAGTCTTGGCGGAGGGCACGCCGGCCGAGATCCGCGCAAACCAAATGGTACAAGAAGCGTACTTGGGCGGACACGTTCAAGAAGCGCTCGCCACGCCCGCGCCCGGGGCCAAACCCTAATGCCGCTCATCCTCGAGGGCGTGAACACCTTCTACGGCGACAGCCACATCCTCAAGGATTTGAGCCTACGCGTCAACGAGGGCGAGACGGTCGCATTGCTCGGCCGCAACGGCGTCGGCAAGACCACGACGCTCAAGAGCATCGTCGGTTGGGTACCGCCGCGCTCGGGAACGATCACATTCGAGGGCCGCGACATCACGGGTCAAGAGATGATGAAGAACGCGCGCGCCGGAATCTCGCTCGTCCCCGAAGAGCGGCGAATCTTCACGAACCTGACCGTCGCCGAGAACCTCAAGCTCGCGCAGGTGACCGCATCGAAGCCGGGCTGGTCGTTGAAAGACATCTACGCGCGTTTTCCTCGACTCCAAGAGCGCGCAACCCATCGCGGCGATGAGATCTCAGGCGGCGAGAAACAGATGCTGGCCATTGCGCGCGCGCTCGTGCAAGATACGCGACTCTTAATGCTCGACGAGCCGACCGAGGGCCTCGCGCCGCTGATCGTGCGCGAAGTCGAAGGGATCATTCGCGAAATCAAAACCCAGGGAATGACGATCTTGCTCGTCGAGCAGAACCTCTACTCAGCTCTCTCCCTGGCTGACCGTTGTTACGTCATCGATCAAGGTTCGATCAAATTCGAAGGCAAACCCGAGGAACTGCGCGGCGATACCGAAGTCCTCAGCCGCTACCTTCACGTGTAGGCGCAAGCAAGTCGCGCTACATCGCGCGCAACGGGCCGATTTCGCCGCAGGCGATCCGCGCGCCGCTACCGCCGAGGGGCGGGTTGTCCGTGTAGTTATCCTCGGCCGCGTGGATCATCAGCGAGCGTCCAACGATATCCGTCGGGCCCGACGATACGCTGAGGCGGTCCGTGAAGAATGTAGTGCGCGCGTTCCCGGCGTTGTCGACGACCAGATTCGCAAAGTCGCCGGCGTGACCGGTTCCGTTGGGCCCGAGATGATGGCCCGAACCCTGTGGGTCGAAGTGTCCGCCGGCCGCGCCGAACGGCGTCGAGACGCCCGCGGTGTTGCGCAACGGATTGCACGAGCCGACTTCGTGGATGTGCATGCCGTGTTTGCCTGGCGGAAGGCCGCTGACATCGACGCGCACTTGCACGCCGCCGGTATCGATGCCGACGAAAATCGCCTGCCCGATCTGTTTCCCGGTCGTATCGTAGATGTAAGCCGCGAAGGTCGGGGCCTGCGCGCTAATTGCCGGCCGCGGCGCGGCAACGGCCGCGACGAGCAGCGCGCACGCCGCGAAAGCCGCCGTCTTGAGCATCCTCATGGTCATCAGTCGAATTCCCTCCGCCGAAAAATTGCAGTCCGAACGATTATTCTTCTAAGGTCGTAGTGTCGCCGAGTTCGAGTCCCGCTTCCTGCGCCTTGAGTAGCCGCCGCATGATCTTCCCGCTTCGTGTCTTGGGTAGCTTCGGTACGAACTCGATCTCCGCAGGCGTACCAATCGGACCGAGATGATACCGGACATGCTCGACGAGAGAGTCTCTGAGTTCCCGGGTGGGTTCGTGGCCCTGGCGCAAGACGACGAAGGCCTTGATGACCTCGCCCTTGATAGCGTCTGGTTTGCCGATGACGCCCGCTTCCCCGCAAGCCGGGTGAGAAACGAGGGCACTCTCGACGTCGGCCGTGGCGATCCGGTGCCCGGCCACGTTCAAAACGTCGTCGGCTCGCCCGAGGACCGTGATGTAGCCCTCGGCGTCGATCGTCGCCACGTCCCCCGCGGTATATGTCCCGGGGATCTGCTCGAAGTACTGGCGGTAGCGGGCCGGGTCGCCCCAGACGCCGGAAAACATGTGCGGCCACGGATTACGAATAACGAGCAGCCCGCCCGAGCCGCGTGGGACCGTCTCGCCGGCGCTATTGACCACGTCGAACTCGATCGGGCCGAGCGCCGTACCACTCCGGTCCGGCCGGATCGTACTCGACGGCAGAAATCCGAGCATCATCGCGCCCGTCTCAGTCTGCCACCACTGATTGCAGACCGCGGCGCGGCCCTGCCCGACCGATTCGAAGAGGAAGCGCCAGGCCTCGGGATTGAGCGGCTCGCCCGCGCAGAAGACGGCCTGAAGCGACGAGAGGTCGTGCGCGGCCGCGAGTTCGGGACCGAAGCGCATCAGCATTCGCGCCAAGGTTGGCGCCGTGTAGAGTTTGGTGACGCGATGCTTGGCGATCACTTCGTAGGCCGCCGCCGGCGACGGCCAATCGGGCGAACCTTCGCGCAGAATCGATTGGTAACGGTTGGCCAACGCGCCGTAGACGATCAATGAGTGGCCGACGATCCAGCCGATGTCACTCGTGCACCAGTACACGTCGTCGGGCGTGAGGTCGGTCGTGTGTTGCAGCATCGCGCTCGCGCCGGCCAAGTAGCCGCCGTGTGACATGACGACGCCTTTCGGCTTGCCGGTCGTTCCGCTCGTGTACAAGATGAAGAGCGGATCGTTTGCCTCGAGGATCGCAGGTTCGCAGACCTCCGACTTGCCCTCCGAGTACGTCGCCCAATCGCGTTCGAGAAGCCCCAGCGGCTCGAGGGGATGTCTGCGCCGCCAGGTGATGATGCGGCGGACCTTTGGCGCCCCGCCGGTCGCATCGTCCAAGATCTTCTTCAGATCGATCTCGCATCCGCGCCGGTACGTGATATCGGCGCCGATGACGACCTCGGCGCCGGCGTCCTCGATGCGATCGCGCAGTGCCGTCGCGCCGAGCCCCGCGTAGACGACACTGTGAACCGCGCCGATGCGCGCGCACGCCAGCATCGCGGTGATGCCTTCGATCGAAAGCGGCATGTAGATGCAGACGCGATCGCCGGTCTTGACTCCGTCCTGCTTCAGCGCGTTCGCTAAGCGATTGACTGCCCCTAACAGTTCGCGATAGCCGATCGACTGCTCGAGACCGTCCTCGCGCAGATAGTGATACGCAACGGCATCCGGATGCGTGAGGACGTGCCGGTCGAGACACGAGACCGTCGCGTTGAGCCGTCCGCCCGAATACCACTTCGCGTCGCCGAGCGTTCCTTCGAAGGTGGCGTTCGGCGCGACCGACCACAGCAGACGCTCGCCGCAGGCGCGCCAAAAGTCGAGCGGATCGCGCGCGAGTCGCGCGTTCCACGCCTGTTGATCGGGGATAGTCGCCCACTGACGCGTCTGGGCCGGCGCCGGAATCCGTTCACCGGTCGTCAGGAGATTCTCGATCAGACCCTCGGGCATGCAGCTCCCTTACGCTATCCGCGATTACGGTTTGATGAACGTGTGATCGACGATGACAGCCGCGCCCGAGGATGCGCGGCGCAGCGTGAATTGCACGAAGTACGCGCCCTTCGACGTCGTCACGTCGACGTTCACGCTGGCGCTATCCGAGGTGCCGTGCGCATCGAGGCTCGTGATGCGCATGCTTGCATCGGCAAACTCTTTCTCCGAGAGCCGCGCCGCACGCGAACCGGCCGGAGCGCCGATCGACATCGCCGCACTCGCATCGTCGCCGCGCGCCAGCGCGCCCAAGTACGAACGCACGACGCCCGCTGAAAGACGAGCAAACTCGGAATCGTATTCGTCGGCGGCGGCGGTGGCTGACGGCGGCTGTGCGGTTGCGAGTGGCGGCCTTGCTGTAGCTAACGACGGCCTTGCCGTAGCTAACGGTGGCCTTGCCGTAGCTACCGTTGGTTGTGGGGTTGCGAGGACGACGACACGCGGCGCGGCGGTCGGAGCCGGCGTGCGAGCCGGAACCGGCATCGCAACAGGCGTCGAGCTCATGGCCGGAGTTGAAGCCGGCGTTGAGGAGCGTGTCGGAGTCGCGGCCGGCTTAGCTGTCGCTTTCGGTTCCGGTTTCGCCGTTACGCCCGGCGTGGGCGTGACCGTCTTTGTCGCCACCGGCGATGGCTCGGCGCTTGCCGTAGGCAGCGGTGCCGCGGTCACGATCGCGACCGGTCCCTTCGCGCCGCGCTGACCGAGGATTGAGAGTACCGCGCCGATGATAAATCCGGCGACGATCACGCCGATCAAAATCGGAATCAACGGCAACGACGGGCCGTCGGAAGTCAAATGACGGGGGCGGCGCGGCCTCTCTTCCATCGAAGGCGCTTTTCGGCGCGCGCGACCTGCGGCCTCGCGAAATGAACCGCGAGGTTCGAGAACGAAACGACGCGGCGTGATCCGGTTCTCCGTTCCGATCGACATCGGGATTATCGCCGCCACAACCTCGGGTGCGTTCGCGCTCGCAACGCCGCTGCGCGTCGACGAACTCCTGACGATTGCCGTCTGCCAGGCGCTCGGCCCGCATGCGCCGCCCGACAAGCGCGACCGCAGCGTGCGCACGACGCTAGCCGGCTTTCGCGCCGGAAGGTTCGTCGTCGATATCGACGGCCGCATCTTCGACCGGGCCGACGCGGTCGTGGTCGCGTCGGGCGTGGTCACGTTGCGCTTCTACTCGACCGAGCCTCACCGGCGGCCGCTCCCGGCGGCCTAGGCCTCCAGGCAGCGACCAGCGCCCCTCGAAGGGAACAGGACCGTCCTCTCACAAAGGGCGCTAGACCTTTGCCATCATTGACGCCTTGGAGTGCTTTTCTTATGCTCCTACGTTCTCGCATTGCGTTTGCGGTCACAGCCTTGCTCGTCGCCGTCACCCTCGGCGCTCCCGCGCCGGTGCACGCCGACGACGCACTCGCCACGATCAAAGCTCGCGGCAAGATGATCGTCGGCGTCAAAGCCGACTACCCACCGTTCGGTTTCCTCGACGGCGACAAGAACGTCGGTCTCGAGATCGATCTCTTGCATTTGATCGCGAAAGATCTGCTCGGCAATGCCAATGCGATCGAATTCGTGCCCGTCGTCTCGGCCAATCGTTTTCAATACCTGAACGCGAATAAGGTTGACTTCCTGTTCTCGACCGTCACGATCACCGCCGCGCGCAGACAAGTCGTCGACTTTTCCGCGCCGTACATGAAATCTGGCTGGCAGATCATGGTCAAGCGCAGCAACCAGTCGATCAACGATGCCGCCGACCTGGCGGGGAAGACCGTCGTGGTCGTTCCGGGTTCGACCGGTGAAGCCGCGCTCACGAAGCAAGTGCCGTCGGCGACGCTGCTCAAGCTGCCGCAGACCTCGGAAGCGCTCGCCGCGCTCAACGGCGGCCGCGCCGACGCATTCGTTCAGGATGCCGCGCTGCTCTACGGCCTGGCCTCCGCGCAACCGCTCTTCAAGGTCGTCGGCCAACCTCACGACGACGGCGACGTCCTGATCGGAGCGGCCTGCCGCAAGGGCGACGGCGCACCGTGCGATTTCATCACGAAAGAGATCGCCAAGTTCACGAAGAACGGGACGCTGAAAGCCGAGTACCACACGTGGCTGCACGGAGCTGAGTCCCGCTTCATGCCGTAAGGCGGCACGAATCGAGATCTTAGCCGCAGCTCAACTCGACTTCTCGATCGTCCGGGATTCACTCCCGGAGTTGGAAAAAGGCGCCCTCGTCACGTTCGAGGTGACGCTCGCCGGAATCGTCGGAGCGCTGACCGTGGGAACGATCGGCGCTTCGATGCGTACGTCGAACTCCACCCTAGCGCGTGGCCTCGCGACCGCGTTCGCCGAGTTCTTCCGCAATACACCGCCGCTCGTCCACATCTACTTCGCCGTCTTCGCACTGCCGTTGGTCGGCATCAAGTTCCCCGCCGTCGTCTGCGCGACGATCGCATTGATCTTGTATCAAGGCGCGATCAGCATCGAGATACTGCGCGCCGGCCTCGAAGCCGTGCCCAAAGGTCAATACGAGGCCGCGAGTGCTCTCGGCCTCTCACCGCTCGCCCAATTCCGCGACATCATCGCCCCACAAGCATTCCGCATCAGCCTGCCTGCGCTCGGAAACAACTTGATCTCGCTGCTCAAGAACACGTCGCTGATCTCGGCGATCGGCACGTTCGAGATCACGGGCATGGCCCAAGACGTGATCGCGATCCGGCTCTCCAGCGCCGAACTCTACTTGACGATCGGCGCGTTCTACCTCGCTTCCGTCTTCGTGCTTTCGACAATTCTACGAATCACCGAGCATCGTCTGGCGCGGTACGCAGCTTGACCTACCAAAGCGCGCTGGTCGAACTACTCACGCGCGGCCTCGAGATCACGCTCTACGTCAGCGTCGTCGCGATGCTCATCGCGGTCAGCGGCGGCGTCCTGCTTGGCGTCCTGCGCGCCGTTCGCAATCCGCTCATCGACGCCGTTGTGATCGCTTATGTCGAAGTATTGCGCGGCATTCCGCTGCTCGTGCTGATGTTCTTTGTCTTTTTCGGCCTGCCCCAACTCGGCATCCGTCTCAACGAAAGCGTCGCCGCGATCGTAGCGCTCGGCCTATGGGGCGCCGCCAACGGCACCGAGATCGTTCGCGGCGCGATCTTCTCGATCTCACAGGGTCAAACCGAAGCCGGCACGGCGCTCGGCCTCAATTGGCTGCAAGTCATGAGCACGATCATTTTACCTCAAGCGCTGCGTCGCATGCTCCCGCCATTCANNTCTGGTTCCCGCTGCTGCTCACCGTGCTGATCATCTACTTCTTCATCAACTATCCGATCTCGCTCGCGTCACAGCGACTCGAGAAAAGGCTCACCTAACATGCCCATGGTCTCGATGACGCACGTCCGCAAAGCCTTCGGCACGAACGAAGTGCTCAAAGACATCAGCCTGGCCGTCGACCCGGGCGAAGTCTGCTGCATCATCGGCCCCTCCGGCAGCGGCAAA
>PLDY01000095.1:15475-15639 GCA_003136895.1 Candidatus Erabacter solicola
TTCAACCTCTTCCCGCACATGACAGCCCTGCAAAACGTGACCCTAGCCCCCCGCAAGGTCCGCAACATGAGCGCAAGCGACGCCGACGGCCTCGGCATACAACTCCTCGCAAAAGTCGGCCTCAAAGAAAAAGCCGCCCAATACCCCTCGCAGCTCTCCGGCGG
>PLDY01000002.1 GCA_003136895.1 Candidatus Erabacter solicola
AGCGTCGTGCCGACGCCGGCGTCGCCCGGGCTTACGTCGAGCTCCGCCGCGCGGGAGGATGCTCAGAGTCAAGACCCGCGCCGCGCATTTCTCACGACGGCAGCGACCGGCATTTCGCGCGACCGGTTGTTTGCAGCGCGCCAAGACGATCTGTCGCCATACGAGCTGCACGCCGGAAGCATCATCCCGGCCACACTCCTCACGGGTATCAATGCGGATCTTCCGGGAACGATCCTCGCACAGGTTCGCGCTGACGTCTTTGACAGCGTTACCGGGCGCTATTTGCTCATTCCGCGCGGCNNAGCCTCGATCTGCTTGGCATGGCGGGGACCGACCCAGCTGGTTACGCCGGCTTCGGTGCAAAGGTTGACGAGCACCTCAGTAAGACGTTCAATGCCGCGTTGCTGCTCAGCATCATCAGCGCCGGCGCGCAGCTCAGCCAACCGCAACGGTCGGGGACACTCAACGCGGTCCCTGACATTGGACAAACGATAGCAGGCGCCATCGGTCAGCAGATCAGCAACACCAGCATTCAGCTCACGCAGCGTCAATTGCAAATTACTCCGACGCTTGAAGTGCCGCCTGGCTACCTGTTCGACGTGCTCGTCGACCGCGACATCGTGTTGTCCGGGCCGTACGCTGGTCCAGGTGCGCGATGATTCTGCATTCGTTTGCGCTTAGCGCGCTGATCGCCCGGTGCGCGCCGTATGTCGCGCCCTCAACTATGTCGGCGATCGTCCAGGTTGAAAGCGGCGGCGACTCGCTGGCCATCGGGGACAACACGACAAGACGGTCGTATCATCCACGCGCTCGCGCGACGGCCGAAGCGCTTGCCGGACGGCTCATCGCCGCAGGGCACTCCGTCGATCTCGGGATCGCGCAGATTGACGACGCGAACCTCGCGCGTTTCGCCCTGAACGTGCATGCGGTGTTCGACGCTTGCGCCAACCTCGGCGCCGGCTCGGAGATCCTTGGACAAGATTATGCGATCGCGACGCGCCGCTTCGGAGCTGGGCAAGCCGCGCTGCGCCACGCGATCGGCATGTACAACGGAGGAAGTCTCAATGCCGGAGCAAGCTACGTTCGCCGCGTCTTGCTCGCCGCTGGGATTCCGCCGACCTACCGTTCGAACTCAGGCTTGATCGCGGCGCGCGAGGCGATGCGTTCACCATTCCTTGTGCGGGCTCCGATTGCCACGCGGAAATCGCGGCGCGTTCGCAGAGAAGCCGTCGCGCCGTCGTGGGCGCCCATCTTGGTCAGGATCGCGCGTGCGCCGCGGACGCGTGTTCTGACGGACGCACTATGAGTCAGCCAGCGCTAGTGCTGCTCCTTGCTCTCGGATTCGCTGCGGCTGTAACTGTAGTGATCGCGACTGCGGCGTCTGCGCGACGGACGCGTTTCGCGCGGGGCATTCTGACCTTGATGGTCAGCGCAGCCCTCCTTATTCTCGGCAACCTGATTGCCGGCGCCGGTCTGAGATTGAATGCTAGCGCAAGCATACCGCCGGGGATCTACCGTTTTACGGGCATATCCCCGCACGAAATTCGTCGCGGAATGCTCGTTGCGGTATGCGCGCCATCAGGAGCAGCTCAACTCGGCCGGCGCCGTGGCTACGTTTCAAGCGGAGAGTGTGCTGAGAACAGTGAGCCACTTTTGAAAACGGTCGCCGCCGTTGCCGGCGACGATATTGCCATCTCGCCAGGCGGCGTAAGCGTCAACGCCCGTCTTCTGCGAGACAGTACGCCCCTCGTATTCGACCGCGCTGGACGTCCCCTGATATCTTGGCCGCGGGGGCATTTCCGCATATCACGCGGCGCGATCTGGCTGCATTCAGATCACGAACGCAGCTGGGACTCTCGCTACTGGGGTCCGGTGCCGGCACGAAACGTCTTGGCAAGAGCAGTGCCGATGATAATCAATGTGCATCGTTGATTCCGCTCTGCGATCGGCTGAAGAGAGCACGGTTTGACTTCGATTAAACTGGGGTTGGTGATTAACGTGGAGGGTAGTAGATGGAAACAGATGCTTTGAGCGACGGTCTCATGACAATCGAAGAGGCCTGCCATTTTGCGAGGGTTAGCAGGTCAAGCCTATACATCTTATTGCAGCGCCGTCAGATAGCTTCAGTGAAGCTTGGCAAATCACGCCGTATCGTCAAGACGGCTTTGATTGCGTTCCTGCGGGACCATCTAATCCCACCAACTCAGGTTCCCGAATAGGCGCCTGATGAGAGCCGAGGTAGGTCTTGTCGGATCTGTAGAAGCTAGGATTGGTTTTGTCAACGGTGTCGGCCCATCCATATCTAACTCGCGGACTTCAGCACTACGGCTAGGTCATTTCGATGGTCGCGCACGAACCTCACGATACTCGCGTCTCCCGCGAGCGTCAGCGGCATCTCCAAGTCATCCCCAGTTGTGATAGCATCCAACAGCGCACCGAGGTCCGACTCGTTCGCGTACAGATACTTAGCGGCGCATACCGAACACAGCGCAAGATGATTTTGCCAGCACTCACGGTCGAACGATGGAATGCACTCAACCGCTTCGAAGTAGTGCTTACGATTTGGTAGTAGTGCGGGAATCAGACAGCGCGAGAGCGCCTTGTCCGCGCGCTTGAGATCCGTTTCTAACCGTTGCCCAATTGTGCTCAGCCCTCACCAGTGCTACCAAAGGTTCGGAAGTTGGTCTCCGAAGCTTCGTAGGCCAAAGGACGGGCGAAACTGCATAGAAACTTGCTCACCGCTTCTGAGGGCGATTCTAGCGCACGAGAAGACCCCGCGCGGATCCGCTGGCATATCCGAGGTCCGAGAGTGGCCCGGGAAGCTCTTGCGCGGGAGCGCTGTAAGCCCCCGGCGAAAACCATGACGCTCGGAGGGCTACGATATGGTCCGCCAGTTTCTCATATTTGCGCTTGTCGGTAGCCTTGTCTTGCCAGTCGAGGCCGCCAAGCCTGCAAACGCCGACAACGTCGTAACGGCGACTCTTCAACCCCGCGACACGGGTTATCAACGCATCATGTTTACCAACAACGCTCCCTATCCCGTGGTAATCTATAGCTTGGTCGTTCAAAATTGCACAAACATCCGCGTCCCGACGATGCCCCGCTCGACAAATGGATGTGGTGAAATGCTCGGCCCTGGCAAGGGAATGCTCCAACTCGTTATTGCAGGTGTGGACAAGGACGGCCGCCGTCACGCGTGGGACTATGACGTTTATCCATTTGATTCGAGTAAGGCGTTCAATTTCGTCGGGTTTACTTTCCGCTACCGACGCGCTAATCCAAATGCTCTGGGCAATGGCGCCAGCGGAGCAAACTAGGCCTTCGCGAGGTGGAAGGGCCAGAGGTTCACCTTTACCGACGCATTTTTCAGCCATTGGCGCGCGATCGATTTCAAACGGCGCAATGGCCACCGCGGCCTCCAGGAAAGACGATACGTGATTACCGCTCCGTGGCCTACGGTCATACGCGCGTCAATGGTGGGCGCGAGTAGTTCGCGGATGGCGACGACAAAGACGGAGGAACCCGGCATTTGCAACGAGGCGCCGCGATGGAAAGCATTGGTAGGCCCGTCTAGGATTAGTCTCCTCATTGCTGCTCTGATATCAGCTTTTGTGGGAGTTGCCAGAATGGGCGCTTCAGCAGATCAGGACTACATGGCGATTGACAGCGCCACGAACCAGCCGATAGGGCGCCTTCAGCGTGACCACATTGACCCAACGCAAATCACCGGTTGGAAGCTCTTGTACTACCGGCACGGAGAGATCGCCAACGGTAGTTTCAAAGGGCAATGGGGATCCTATCACTGCGATTCCGAGGCCGCGTGTCAAAAAGAGCATGACGGCAACATCAAAGGGAGAGAAGAGTGTAAGCGATGGTGGCCTGAGAATCCAAGAATATGCGATGACCCCGAGAGACCATATGACAACTACGCGATCGTCGCTGTAGTTTCAGTGGGGGACGTTTGCGGTTTTAGAGAAGAGAACGCTAACGTTATTCAGCCTGCACTGAACACGTGGAAGTGGGCTCAGGATATACTAAAAGGGGCGCAGCCGTACGCGCCCGCCACAAGTTTCAAGACCTTCTACGAAAACGCAAAGCTGCTGAAGGAGAAGACTGAGCTGGTTCAGCGACGTCTGAACGAATGCACGAAACAGCCCGGGCAGCAGATCTATGCCGCTCTCGGCCAGGTCAGCGTTGACCTACGTGCGACCCAAACAGTTGTGACCTCTGAAGGCCAAGCACTTAGCGCGTACAAACCCTCGCCGAAATCACCGGCGCCCCGATCGACCGCCGGCAACGTCAGCCTCGGTTGCCGGCCGGGATCGCTCCGCCAAAACAACGGCCTATGTTTCGGGCAGTCTCCGCTTACAACCTCGAACAGCGCGCTCGGCCCGCATCCAACGTCGAACAGCGCGTTCCCACATCCAACGCCG
>PLDY01000023.1 GCA_003136895.1 Candidatus Erabacter solicola
GTCCTTGAGCGAATCTTCGCCGACGTTGGTGATGTCGCGCGTGATCTCTTCGGGCCCGAGCTTGTTATCGCGGGCTGCGCACTCGTACTCTTCGATGTGAATCGAGGTGAAGCGATCGTCTTTGACCATCCGCTCCGAGATCAAAATAGCATCTTCGTAATTGTACCCTTCCCATGGCATGAAGGATACGAGCACGTTTTGGCCGAGCGCCATCTCGCCTTGTTCCGACGACGGACCGTCGGCCAGGATCTGGCCGCGCACGACCTTTTCACCGACCACCACGATCGGCGTCTGATTGATGCACGTGCCGGCGTTGGAACGCGTGAACTTCAGAAGATCGTAGACCTTCTCGAGACCCGTCTCGGCACTCTTGACGGCGATCTGACGCGCGTCAACCGTGGTGACCTCGCCGGCTTCGTCCGCCAGGACGCAACCGCCCGAGTCCTTAGCCGCACGATACTCCATGCCCGTGCCGATGATCGGCGCTTGCGGCCGAAGCAACGGCACCGCTTGGCGCTGCATGTTCGCGCCCATCAGCGCGCGATTCGCGTCGTCGTGCTCGAGGAACGGGATCAATGCGGTCGCAACCGAGACGATCTGCTTGGGTGAGACGTCCATCAACTGAACGGCGCCCGGCGGCTCGGTGACGTATTCTTCGGCGTAACGCGCAACGACCTGATCGGCCGTGATCTTGCCCTTGGCGTCGAGTGGCGTGTTGGCTTGCGCGATGATGTATTCGTCTTCGCGGTCGGCCGTGAGATAACGGATCTTGTTGCTGACGTTGCCGTCGCTGACGACACGGTACGGCGTCTCGATGAAACCGTAGCGGTTAACCCGCGCGTAGGTCGCGAGCGAACCGATTAATCCGATGTTCGGCCCTTCCGGCGTTTCGATCGGGCANNCGGGCAGATGCGGCCGTAGTGCGAGTGGTGGACGTCGCGAACTTCGAAACCGGCGCGCTCGCGCGAAAGGCCGCCCGGTCCGAGGGCCGAGAGGCGGCGCTTGTGCGTGAGTTCGGCCAGTGAATTTGTTTGGTCCATGAACTGCGAGAGCTGGCTCGAGCCGAAGAACTCTTTGATCGCAGCCACGACGGGGCGAATGTTGATCAGCGCCTGCGGCGTGACCGTCTCGATGTCTTGCACGGTCATGCGCTCGCGCACGACGCGCTCGAGGCGCAGCAATCCGACGCGGAACTGATTCTGCAGCAATTCGCCAACCGAGCGGATGCGGCGATTGCCGAGATGGTCGATATCGTCGACGTGGATTTGCTTGGTCGCGACCTTGATCAGGCGGCGGATAACCGCGATCATGTCCTCGCGAACGAGGCAGCGTTTCTCGATCGACGGAATCGTAACCGTTGCGGCCTGATACTCTTTCTCGAGTTTGCCCGAGAGTTTGTAACGGCCCACGCCGGCCAAGTCGTAACGCTTCTCGTCGAAGAAGAGCGACTCGAGCAGCTTCTCGGCGTTCTCCGCGTTTTCTGGCTCACCGGGGCGCAGCTTCTTGTAGATTTCCTTGAGCGCATCCTCGCGCGTCTTGATGTCCTTGTCTTTTTCGAGACAGTTGACGATCAACGGGCTATTATCGAAGAGCGCGAGAATCGCGGCGTCGTCTTCCCAATTGAAGCCGAGGTCCGGGCGTGACAGCGCGCGTACGAACGTCGTGACGTAGATCTTGCGATTCTTGTCGATGCGAACGCCGACCGTGCCCTCGGTCTCATCGTTCTTGGTTCCGTTGTCGGTCTCGAACTCGATCCAGGCGCCGCGATTCGGAATGATCGTCGCGTTGTACGTCGGACGGTTATTGGTATCGAGATCCTTTAAGAAGTAGACACCCGGCGAACGAACGAGCTGGCTCACGATCACGCGCTCCGCGCCGTTGATCATGAACGTGCCCTTGTCCGTCATGAGCGGGAAATCGCCCATGAAGATCTCTTGGTCCGGGATGCCCTTGATCTCGCCCGATTCCGCCGTGATCAAACGGACGCGCACGCGCAATGGCGCGCTGTAAGTCATATCGCGTTCGCGGCATTCTTCAACGGTATACTTCGGTTCGCCAAGCGAGTGGTCGCCGAATTCGAGCACGAGGTTGCCAGTGAAATCCTTGATCGGCGAGATCGACTCAAACGCATCCTTCAATCCGTCGGTGATGAACCAACGGAACGAGGCCTTCTGCAATTCGATGAGATCGGGCAGTTCGAGAACGTCGGCAATCTTCGCGAAGCTGTAGCGATTGCGCTTCGGACCGGGATCTTGATACGACTCGACGGTGAACGCACCGGCGTCGATGCTGAAACCGCCGGAAGTCGTGGCGAGCCCACGGGTCGATACGACCGCAACCTCTTCCCCCGACGTCGAGCGCTTCGGACGGGCTGCCTTCCCCGACGCCTTACCAGCCGACGACTTGGGAAGCAAAGATTTCGCCATTAAATTCTTGATCTCTCACGCAGCGCGGGCAAGGGGAAACCGACCCGAAGTGGCCTTCCGGGCATAGGCAGGTATGGTACCACGCTGGTCCAGGAGCGTCAAGGCGGCCAACCCCAGCGCCTGGCCCTTAACAGGCCGGCTCGGGATCGCCTGGACGCCCCCGCCGCGGGGAACAGCCGCCGGAGCGGCTAGGTACCGTTAGCCGGAGCGGGTCTGGAAGCAGTCGCGGCAGTAGACGGGCTTGTCTCCACGCGGCTGGAACGGCACTTCGGCCGTTTGCCCGCACTGGCTGCAGACCGTCTGGAACATCTCTCGCGCGCCTCGGCCACCGCCGCCTCCGCCATACGAGCCGCCGCCGCCTCCGCCCGAGGCGCCGCGCTGCGCTTTGCGCGCGCTGCGGCAATCCGGGCAGCGGTTGGGCTTATTCTGGAAACCCTTGCTGGCGAAGAACTGCTGTTCTCCGGCGCTAAAAACAAATTCGCGGCTGCAGTCTACGCAACTGAGATTCTCATCGCTGTACAAATCAAAAGGCTCCAGGCGTCGTTAGGTGGTCGACTCGCTAGGAACCTGAGATACAGCGTTGCTGCTAACCAACCGGACCGCGCGGGTTTCGAGCCGGCAAGCTGACGCCACGAGAGCCGTCCGGCACCGTGACTATACCACAAAGGTCGCAGCGCCGAGCAAGCATTCTCAAAAAAGCGCCTTGCGCATCGGCTGGTGGAGGATCCCGGCATCGAGGTGCTCCTCGCCGAAATCAGCGTAGCCGGCCTTGCGGTAGAAATGCGTCGCTTGGACCTGCGCGTCCAGCTGCGCTTCGGCGAAACCGTGGCGGCGCGCTTCGGCTTCGAGTAGCTCCAACAAGTGCTTCCCCGCCCCGCGCCCCCGCCAGGCCGGCAAAACGGCCATCCGGCCGATCTGAACGCAGCCCGCTCCCACTACGTAATACCGGCCGGTCGCGATCGCCTGAGCATCATCGCGGATCAGCGCGTGGACGGCCTCGGCATCCTCCCGGTCGTGCTCGTCGATCTCGAGTTCGAGCGGAACCCCCTGCTCGTCAACGAAGACGCGCAACCGAATTGCCAGCGCCTCATCCATTCGCTGCGAGTCGCTTATGTCGAATACTTCAACCATCATGGTAGCCTGCGTTCTCTGCGTCGGCGCCGCACGCGAGCCCTATCTGGAAGCGATGCTGGCTTCGATCGCCGGCGCCGTCGATGTGCTCGTCGTCAACGACAATTCCGGGCTCGCGCGCAGCGAGAACGTCGCCACGCTCGAGGCGAGCGAATTCGCAATGCGTGGCGCGCTGCAGATTCATCCCAATCCGTTCGTCGATTTTGCCGATATGCGGAACCGGGCGTTCGCGCCGCTGCCGGCGCTCGAGCGGCCGCCTGACTGGGTCCTGTTCATCGATGCCGACGAAGTGCATGGCGCCCAGCTCCGCTACATCGCCCGCGAACTCTTGCCGCGGCTCGGGCCCGAGACCGGTTCGGTCGACGCCTACACCTATCACTTCTACGGAACGTTCGGCTGGATCACCGATATCGCACGCCGGTTCGCGTTCTACCGCTTCTCGCCTGCAATCAGCTGGTCCAACCCGATCCATGAAAAGATCGTGGGTCTCGAAGGCCGGGCGCTCGTTCTTCCCTACATCTACCATCACTATGGAAATGTGGCGCCGCCGCAGGCGCTACTCGAGAAACACACGCGCTACCACGAACTGGGCAACGAAGTTCGCGGCTTCGAGGTTGATTCGCCGGAGGCGTACTTTGCCAAGGCGGCCGGCGTGCGGCCGTTCCGCGGCAGTCATCCGAGTGCAGCGCGTGCGACCGTAGCGGCGATCCGGCAGGAGCGCGCCGCCGAATTTGCGACGATCGACGCAGGTTTCCGCGCGCGCCGAAATCTCGGAATCCGTATGGCGTCGTCGGCGCGCGGCGTCAACGAGGCGCTGCGCGTGCAACTCAGGCGAATCGAACACCCCGGTCTCTACCGGGCGGCGACGACCGCCGATTGAAAGGACCCGCGCCCGCCCGCTCGAAGGATCGCGTCACATGATTCTCCGCGTGCTTCCAGGCGCGATCCTTTGCATCGCCGCCACGTGTGCGATGGCCGACGCGCGTCCCGCGAGCCACGCCCCGGTGGCGAGCGCGGCGAGCGCTTCACACGCCGGCATCCAAGTGCAGACCGGGCGTCAGGCCGGCGCCTCGCAAGGCTTTAAGCCGCTGCAACTGCAGGTCTCGCCCCGTAAGCGCGATGCGTCACCCGGACCGGCGCCGACTCCGGATTTCAATCCGCTCAAACGCCGGCGCATGGCGATGCCCGTTACCCCGGATTCAGACCTCGCGTTCTAGCTCGCCGCAGGGCGCGCGGGTGCACCTCTGCACCGGAATCCTCGAACGCGACGGACGGATATTGCTCGTCGCGTCGCGCTATCCGAACCACGCGCAAGCGCTTTGGAATCTGCCTGGCGGCCGGCAACGTCACGGCGAACTGCTGGAGGACGCGCTAACGCGCGAGTTCCTTGAAGAGACGGGCCTCGCGATCGAGATCGAGCACTTGCTTTACGTGAGCGAATCTTACGACGGCGCGACCGGCACGCATTTTCTCAACTTCACTTTCGCGGTGCGCGCCGGTGGTGAGCCGCATGCCCCCGGCGACGACGCGCACGTCGTTGGCCTCGAATGGGTTGCGCGCGATAAGGTCGGCTCGCGCTTGCCCATCACCGTCGTCCGCGAACCGCTGCTCGCCTACTTGGGCGGCGACGCGCGCCGTTACTTCGGCTTTCGCGAAGCCGGTATCACGATCGAATTTGCGGATCCGTCGTAAACGGCGCTCCAGCGCTCGCGTTTCAACTCGTAGATGACGATGTCGACGGCGTGTCCGCGGACCACCGCGCCGTTGCGTTGGATCTTGATCTCGCTAAAACCGAGGCGATCGAGCAGGCGGCGCGAGGCGCTGTTGCCGGGCAGGCAGCACGCGTCGATCTGGGTCAATTCGGTGCCGGCGAACCCCGCATCGATAACGGCGCTGGTCGCTTCGAGCGCATAGCCTTTGCCGCGGTATGGAGCGAGTAAACTGTAGCCAACCTCGGCCGCGCCGCGCGTCGCCTCACCAAGGCGCAGCGAGACCCAGCCGATTGCCGTACGCGACTCGGCCAGGCTGACGAGCCATTCGAAGCGCCCGACGGCGCGCACGTGAAGGCGCTTCGGGCGCTGCGCGACCCGCTGCTCGAACTCTTCCTTCGCGAAACGAGGGACGTCCTGATACTCGCGTAGATGCGCCCCCTGCATCACGCGCCACAAGACGGCCGCGTTGCGCGGCGTCACGGGATCGAGCGCCAAACTCGGCGTCGACAGGCTCTTCATCGCGCGAGCGTGGCGTCCGTAAAGGCGCTGACGGAAGCGGCCGCTCCACCCACCGCCGGTGCGCTGCGGAAGCGAACCCGGTCGCCGCTACGCGCCAAGAGCGCGAGCGCATCGGTTCCTTCGAGTGAGAAAATCTGCTTCGCACCGCGCAGCGTGAAATAGATCGTACTGCCGGGCCCGAGTGCGATGCGATCGATCTCGCCCGCGTATGAGCGCTCGATCCCGCCGGTCACTTGGGCCGAGCCGCCGACGCCGAGGAAGGCTGCGTACTGCGCGAACGCGTCGTTTTGCGGCGATGAACTCGCCGACGAGCCAATCACAACGTGTCCGTTCTTCGCCTGCACCAGAGCCAGCGTTTGATACTTTCCGCTATCCGGCGCGACGAGCGGCACGACCCAGGTGTTCTGTTGGTATGCGTTATAGAGAATCGGTTGCGTCGGAGCGAGTTTGCCTTGGCGCACGACCGGGTTCGAGCTGACCGCCTGCTCCGCTCCACGCGAATTAAACTCTCCGCCCGAAGACGTATAGTAGACGATCTTTCCGGTGACCGAGTCCATGTAGGTAAATCCGGTCATCGACTGATCTTGCGCTGGCGAAGTGTGATCCACGAACCAGACAAACCGTTCGCCCGCGAGTAAGCCGAAGACTTCGCGTCGCGCCGGAACGTGCACGTCACGCTTCGCGAGCAGATAGTTCCACATTCCATGGACGAATGTTCCGAACCAATCGTTGTACTCAAGCGCGAGCGCGTCGGGATAGACGCGGCTGACCCAATGCGGCAGGCTGTCGAATTCCGCGCGCGGATAGCGGCGCATCGCGCCGGTCGACGGATCGACGATCACGACGCCAGTGACCTTTTGACCGCTCCAGCCGATCGTCGGACGCCCGAGCGTGGCCAGGTACTGCGGGTCGCCCTTGTCGTCAAGCTGCAGCGTCGTTTCCAGAATCTGCTCTAACCCATAGGTCAGGTAGACGTGGCGATATAGGTTGTCATTGAACGGGGCGGACGGAATGTAGCGCATCGGCGAACGCTGGCGCAATTCGGCCGGAGCATCGGGGTTCTCGGCGCTGACGACGATGACGCCCGGGCTCGTATGCCGCGACATCCATTGAATCAGGCCGTGGAACTCAAGCGGCGCAACCCAGACCAGCCGGCCGCGTTCGACTTGAACGTTGAACTCACCGACGGCGTAGTACGCGCCGAGTTGGCCAACGACTTTGTTGCCGGCGAAGATCGCCGATTCTTCGGGTACGACCCGGATGTGCGCCAGATTCGCGCTGGCCGGCAGCGTATTCGAGACGCTCGCGTCGACGACATCGCGCAGACCGCTCGCATCGATGACGGGCGCGATCAGGAGAATCCCGGCGAAGATCGCCACGGCCGCCGGCGCATACAGGTAAGGCATCATCGATACGCGCCGGATGGAGACCACACGCCGCGCCGCAAACGCCGTCCGGGCCGCCAACAGCAGGCTGTATGCCGCGTTCGGTATCAGCGTCAACAAGAGCAGGGTAAGCGCTTGCGGAAAGACGAGCGCCGGCATCTGGAGGTACGCGTAGACCAAGAGAATCGGTACGCCGAGCTCCAGCCGCAATAGCTGGCCTCTCCACCAGCCGGGTCCGAACCCGAAATTGATCAACCCGAGCGACATGAATGCCGCAGCCAAGAAAACGACCACGCTGCCTTCTTCCGCGCTAGCCGCCGCGTTCCCAGGGCGTGATCGAAACCGGGTCATGAATACCGTACGCGCCGCATTGGCGCTCGGCGCCACGAGCGAGATCCGCTTCGGGGCGACCGTCACGAGCGCCCCGCACTTCTTCTACGGCAGCAACACCCATGCGATGCACGAAGCCTTCCAGGTCCGAAGCGACGACGGCGTATCGCTCGAGGTCGTCGACAACGTCGCCTTGGCGCCGCGCGTACCGGTTCGTCCGGGCGATCGCATCGAGCTGCAGGGCGAACTGATCCCGGGCGCGGCGCGGGGACCGCTGGTCCACTGGACGCATCACGATCCGAGCGGCGTTCACGCCGGCGGGTTTATCGACTGGAACGGGCGACGGTATGCTTGACGGTTTGCCGGCGAACATCGGCCAGCAGTTGCGGAATGGTCACGAAGTGATAGCCTTGCGCGCGTAGCTGCTCGATGATCGTGCGCGTCGCGGCGACGTCCTGTCCACGATCGCAGAGCGCCGCCGCCGTGGCCGCGCGCTTGCCGCACACGATTCCGCGGTTTCCATCGTGCAAGACGACGATGCCGCCATCGCGCACGTTATCGATGACGCGCTTCGCGATCGCAGCGTCGCCGGGCTGCTCCCAATCCTTGGGCAGCGGCACCGACCACATGACGACCGTGTAGCCGAGTTTCTTGGCCTCTTCGAGAACCGCGAAATCGCGAGCGCCGAACGGGGGGCGCATCAAGCGCGGGCGCTCGCCGGCGACGCGATAGATCGTGTCGTCGGTGCGGCGCAATTCGTTGCGCATTGCGGCACGCGATTGCACGAGCAGATGCGAGTGGTCCCAGGTGTGATTGCCGAGGGCATGGCCCTCGCGCACCATGCGCCGCACCACGTCTGGGTATGCGTCGGCCGCGCGCCCGACGATGAAGAACGTGGCGTGCACGTGTTCGGCGCGCAGCACGTCGAGGATCCGGTTCGTGTACGGAGGGTTCGGGCCGTCATCGAAGGTTAGCGCGACTTCGCGGGCGTTGCTGGGGCCCGCCACGAGGGTCCGGCCAAAGAGCTGATTCCCGGGATCTTCAACGATCGTGTACGCGAAATAGGATCCGAGCGCGAGCAACGCGCCGAGCAGCCCCCAGCGCAGCATCAACTTTTCGTACCGCGCAGCCTGGCGCGCGCCGCCACGATCTTCTCGCGAAACGTGTGAGCGCCGAACGCAAGAAAATCGTTCACGAGGCGCTCGTAACGTGGCTCGACTACGACCGTGCTCGTCATGCTCAGCAGATCGGGGACCGGCTTGTTCTTATCGAGATGAATCTTGTATTGGTGACCGCCGGTTGTGGCCCAATAGTGCGGATCGGTGAAGCTGAATGCGTGCGATCCGTGCTGGCCGTTCGTCATTTGATAGATGTCGATCGTGTAACTCGTCTCCGCGTCGCCGCGCACGGGCCGCTTCGCGAGCTCCCAGATGCCGTCGGCGACGGCCTTGTCAAAGAAGAACGAGACGTCGATCGTCCGATGCGGCAGCGCGTCAACTTTGATCGTCGTGCCATTGCGACCTACGGCTCGATACTCGCTGCTCGAGGTGCCGTCGATATCGTTCATCTGGTAGATCTCGTCGGAGATTGGTCCGTTCGTGCGATGGATCGACATTCCGAGCTTGATGACCGAACGGGAATGCGCGACCTTGAACGTCGCGTCGTACCGGCCCTGTTCTGTCGTGGCGAAGAGCAGCCATGCAAGACCGACCGCGGTCGCCCCAGCGAGAAAGATCAACAGCGGAATGAGGTTGCGCTTCAGCACGACCCGTTAGCGTTCCGCGCCCGCGCCCCGGCCGCCTCGTCGAGAAAGCGGTTGACTACGGCATCGGCGGCGGCGTTCTCCTTACGCGGAATGTGTCGAACGTCGACTTTGGCGAACTTGCGTACGAGGCTGCGCGCTTTCGTCGCGAACGGGATCAGATCGGGATGCTTGACGCGATAGACGCCCGCGAGTTGTCGAACGACGAGTTCGCTATCGAGCCGCACGTCGAGTTCTTCGATTCCCATTTCGAGGGCGGCGTTCAAGCCGCAGAGCAGCGCGTTCCACTCGGCGACATTGTTGGTCGCGATCCCGAGGAACTCGCCGATCTCGGCTAAGAGCGAGCCGTCGTCGGCAATGAGCACCGCCCCGCTAGCGGCCGGCCCCGGGTTCCCGCGCGACCCGCCATCCGCGAACAAGGTGGCATGCTTGTGCACCTTCGCCGTCGCCCGGGTCACTGCATATCTTTCTGTTCCAAGGCTTCGCCGTCGATCACGAGTTCGCCGCGTTGATTCGTGCAGGTCGTACGGCAACGCAGGCGGCGCTTGTCGAGAATAATCTCGACAACTTCGCTGCACGCCGTGATCGTGTCGCCGGGATAGACCGGTTTGAGAAAGCGTAGCGTTTGCGCGAGCGAGATGCCGCCCGGCTTCTGCAACAGCATGCCGTTGGTGGCGGAGATCAGGCTCGCGGTCAGCAACCCGTGCGCGATCCGTCCGCCGAAGCGCGTCGCCTTCGCGTACTCTTCGTCGACGTGGACCGAGTAGTTGTCGCCGCTGATCGCGGCAAAGAGCAGAATGTCGGCCTCGCTAATCGTCTTGGTGAACGTCGCACGATCGCCCAGCTCGAATGCCTCAAAAGGCTTCGTTTCATAAAAGGACACGTCTCGCTCGTTCGCCGTCGCCGGGCTCAAAACTGCGCTAGGAAGCTGGAGCTCTCGTCGACGGGGACCGCGGCGCGGGCGTAGCGCCGGAAAAGGGCTTCCCGATCTCGCGGCGGCGCGGCCGTCAACACCCTCGCGCCCGTCTCGAGCCCACGCAGCATCACGACCTCGAAGGCTGCCGGAACGAGCGCCGTTTGATATGGCGCCAAGCGAAGCCGCGTCTCACGCGCTTCGAGTTCGAGCGGGCAATCGAGCGCCGTCACCACGAGCGGCATCCCGTCCGAATCGATCCCATGCGCTTCCGTTGCGAGCGCAACGCGCTCGACCGTGAAGCGAGGATCGGCAATCAGCGTGGTGCGGCGCAATCCATCGAGCACATATTCAAGAGCGCGCAGCGCGCCGGCATGTGACACGCGATAGTCGAGCACGTCGGCAGCCTTCTCGACGTGCAACTGGCGCGGTTTGCCGTCGGGCCCGAGGCGGTCGTAGTCGAAGATGCGATAGGTGAGGTCGCTGGCCTGTTGGGTCTCGTACAGAATGATCCCGCTTCCGATCGCGTGCAACGTACCGGCGGGCAGATAGAACGCGTCGCCGGCGCGGGCCGGGACGCTGCGCAACAGCGTGCCGAGCGATCCGTCCTTCACCCGCGCGAGATATTCTTCACGCGACGTGTTGCGGTTCCAGCCGAGCACGATCTTCGCGTCAGGCTCGGCTTCCAGCACGTACCAGCATTCCGTCTTCCCGAACGGTTGATGCTCGACGCGTTGCGCGTACGCGTCGCCCGGGTGGACTTGCACCGAGAGCGGCTTGCGCGCGTCGATGAACTTCGTTAGGAGCGGAAAGATCTGCGCCGGATCGAGCGAGCCGAGCAATTCGACGCCGAGTTCTCCGCGCAGGTCGCTCAGCGTACGCCCGGCGTAGGCGCCGTTGTCGATGCGATTGGCGTCCCAGCACTCCCACGATTCGCCGATCGCAGCCGCCGGATCGCCCGGCTTTCCGTAGCGCCGCGCGAGCGCATGCCCGCCCCAAATCGCCTCGACCTCGCGAGGCTCGATCAACAGCGGATAGAGTTCGCTCACTCCGCGAGGAACGCGTCGATTCCGGCGTGCGCGATTTGCAGGTCTTCTTCGGTCGTACCGGAGCTGACGCCGATGCCCCCGATCACCTGACCGTCGACGACGATCGGCAGGCCGCCGCCGATTTGCGTGACGTTGAGCTGCGAGGCGAGCGCGAGCCGAATCGCCGCTACACCGTCGCCGCCGGCTTCTTCGGCCGTTGCGCGCCGGCGACGCGCGGCCGAGCGCGCCTTGGTCAGCGCAATCTCGATCGAACCCGAACGAGCTTCATCCATGCGGGAGAACGCAACGAGTTCGCCGGAGGCGTCGACGACGGCGATGCAGACGCCGACATCGATCGCTTGCGCCTTCTTCTCCGCCGCATGAACGAGCACGTGGCTCCCCTTGCACGACAGGCCGATACGTTGGCGGCGGATGAATGCTTCGTCCACGATGCTCCTCGGTCGGTCTAGAGATGCACGATCAGTTGCTGATGGGCCGTCACGCCGATCTCGCCGCGCGAAACGCCGTGTTCTTGCGAATCGCTGTGCAAGACCAGCACGATTGCGTTGCCGTGCCCCAGCGCATCGGGCGTGCTCATCACGACGTTGGCGTTCCCGTCGACCGTTGCCGTGAAGCTGTTGGTCGCTCCGTCGCCGTCGATCGGCCTGAACGTCGTTCCGTCGGCCGCGAACGAGACGCGGAAGATGCTGTAGACGCCGAAGGCGATCAATTTCTGGAAGGACATCGTCAAGCGCGAGCTGCCGTTGGGCTGCGGATCGATATCGACCGTCCCGCTTGCTCCGAACCACCGGTCGAGCGTGAAGCCGAGCGAGTCGCCCTTGGCATTGTAGGCCACGACTTCTCTCAAATCGTCGACGCGCGCAGTCCGCAGGCCCGCGATATGCGCGATGCCTTGGTCCGAGGTGCCCTCGGCGGCCGCATCGTCCTTGACGAAGATCTCCGGGTCGACGGCGGGAGAGCGGCGGCCTTCCTGCGAGAAAAAGGCGGCATGGGTGACGAAGGGAAGCGTCAGCCGGTTCGGTTGTGCCGGCGGCGGCGTGACCTGGGCTCGTGCCGCCGGAATAGCGCTCAATGACGTTACCATAATGACGGCGGCTAGCGCCGAAACGATGTGATTGCGACGTTTTCCGATCAACTGCGGCCCCCCACTAGCTTACCGAGGAGTACTCCGACGATTTCGCCCGACCTGGCCTTTCAGCACTGCGCGAACGTTGCGGCCGCCGTGTACCAACGAGCACCTGCCTTCGTCACGTACCGCGTCGCGACCCACGTGAGCGCCCCGGCTATGCGGCAGCAGCGCGACGTAGTCCGCTCCGTGCAAGTCCGGACCAAGGACGACGTGGCCGTCATCCAAGATCTGCCGCAGGGCCGTAACCAGCTCGGCCACGGCTTTCCCGTCACGCCGACGTTCGATGCGCTCTCCTACTTCACGTTGAGCTGGCGCGTCGGGGCGCACCAAGACGTCACTGCTTCCGTCCACGATGTCACGCCGATGACGTACGCCGATCCGTCGGCGTCGCGGGCCGATATCGTGGTGACGCGTCTGCGTTCGTACAGGGCGCAATACGCGCCGGATTCAAGCGACGCACCCGGCGCCCAGACACACGTGACCCTCGCGCCGCTCGACTTCTTTAAGAACCAATATAATCCCGACACGACGTTTTATTTTAACGATCTCTACATCGATAACGCCAGCGGCTTGCCGTCACGCGTGATCTTGGAAGGCTCCGAGGGAAAACAATTCGTTCTCGACTACGGCTCGGTCGAGGGGCATTGGGTTCTCACGCACATCCACTACGAAGAAGTTCTGCACGGGCCGCTGCGCGTTGGCCGGCTGCACGTGATCGCCGACGTCGTGTACGACAAGTTCACCTTCCCCGAACTTCCGCCCGATCCGCGCTTGGCCGGCTGATGCGCGCGATCGCGTATGAGGGCGCCGGCGGCCCCGAGGTTATCCGCCTGCGCGACCTACCGGCGCCGGAGCCCGGCAGCGACGACGCGCTCGTCGAAGTCGCCTACGCCGGGCTCAACCGGGCCGACATCCTCGAGCGCATGGGCTTCTATCCGTCGCCGCTCGGTGCGGGTGCGACGCCCGGACTTGAATTCTCCGGCGTGGTGCGCGGCACGGGCCGCAATGTGAAGAATGTCAACGCGGGCGACCGCGTCTTCGGTTTGGTTCCCGGCGCCGCGCATGCGGAGTTCCTGATCGGCAACGCGCAGACGCTCGCTCCGGTCCCGAGCGCACTCTCACTCGAGAACGCCGCCGCACTCCCCGAAGCATTCATGACGGCCTATGATGCGCTCTTCACGCGCGGCGGCTTTGCGCTCGGACAGAGCGTCTTAATTCACGCAGCCGGCAGTTCAGTCGGCCTCGCCGCGATCGCGCTTGCGAAGCACGCGGGTGGGACCGTAATCGGCACCTCCCGCACTGCGGAAAAATTAGAGCGGGCGGCGGCGCACGGACTCGATGTCGCGATCGTGCTCGATGACGCCTGGGGCGATCGCGTGCGTGAAGCGACCGGAGGCCGAGGCGTCGATGTCGTGCTCGATTTCATCGGCGCACCGATCTTGGATAAGAACGTCGCGGCACTCTGCGGCGGCGGGCGCATCGTGCAGATCGGAACGCTCGGCGGCGCCACAGCGAGCCTCGCACTCGGCCCGTTGATGGCGAAACGCGCAACCTTAGTTGGAACCGTCTTGCGCTCGCGCCCGCTCGACGAACGCATCGCGTTGACGCGCGCCTTCGCGACGCGCCTTGGTCCGTTGTTCGCAAGCGGCAAGCTGCGCGCCGAGATCGATTCGACCTTTCCGCTCGCCAAGATGGCCGACGCGCACCGCCGCATGGAAGCCAACGAAAACTTCGGCAAGATCGCACTCGAAATCAACCCCGCCGTGTGACCGCACGGCGGGGAAAAGACTACGGAGAGGGAGAGATTCGAACTCTCGGAACGCTCATCACGTTCGCCCGCTTTCGAGGCGGGTGCCTTCAACCACTCGACCACCTCTCCGCGCGATTCGGCCGGTCGAACCGACCCCTCTTATAGCACGTTCCGTGCCGTGGCTCCTGGAAAGTTCACGCACGGCCGCGCTTCACGCCGAAGAACGCGCGCAGTTGCTCGCCCGTCTCGCGCTCCAGCACGCCCGCAGTCACCTCGACGCGGTGATTGACGGCCGCCGAAGCAAAGATGTCGATCACGCTGCCGGCCGCGCCGCCCTTCGGATCGCGACAGCCAAAAACAAGACGCGCAATCCGCGCAGCGACGATCGCGCCCGCGCACATCGCGCACGGTTCTTTGGTAACGAAGAGCGTCGCCTCCGGGAGTCGCCAAACGCCGAGCGCTTCTGCCGCGGCGCGAATCGCAAGCATCTCGGCGTGCGCGGTCGGATCGGGGCGGCGTTCTTTTTCGTTACGCGCCTCGAAGACGCACTCGCCGCAGACCAGCACCGCGCCGATCGGCACGTCACCGTCGACGGCCGCTTCAGCGGCGAGTTCGATCGCCCGGCGCATGCGCGCTTCGTCGTCGTTCATCTAAAAATTGGTGCGCCCGGAGGGATTCGAACCCCCGATCTCAGCCTTCGGAGGGCCGCGCGTTATCCAGCTACGCTACGGGCGCACGCGCGTTCGCCTGTTATTTTGGGTCCTCGGGCGAGAGTTGCGCGGTGGTGGGGAGGTGCTTGAAGAGATCGAGTTTGTGCTCGACGAGCCCGCGGTAGAACTTGCGCACGCAATCGGGGTGACCGAAGAAATACGTGCGGGCGTACGCTAAGTCGTCGCCGGACGAATCCGGAACGTAGTGGGAGATTTCGATCTCTTCCATCTGTCCCCGGTCGACCGGATGAGGGCAGAAATCGCAGGGGATCGTTGACATCGTACGCCGTTACCTCGGGAAAGATTCTGACTCGGGCTGGACTTGAACCAGCGACCTAGGGCTTATGAGTCCCCCGCTCTACCGCTGAGCTACCGAGCCTGGTGCCGGAGGCCATCGGACCTGGCTGCATTTTCTCAAACCCAGGTTTACCCTTGCCGGGTGCATCCGCCCGAGCAAATTCTCTGTTTCGCTACAGGACCCCAATCGGGTACCTTGGCCAGTGAGGTTAGCTGTATGTCGGTCCGCGTTCTTTTTGTGGTGGCGGGGTTGCTCGCTCTGCCCCAATCCGTCGGGGCGGTCGCCCTCGACTCGAACCCGTTGCTCGCGAAGCATCGCGCGTTCGTTGGCTGGACGAATGGCGATGGTGCCCTGACCGGTTGGCATTTTAAGGCCACGCGCACCGCGACTCGCAAGAATGCAGACGGGACGACCGCGTCCGTGCTGACGTCCACGCTCGATGAGGTGCGGCGCGGTGCGCTCTATCGCGACACGGTCACCCGCGCCGGTGGCCTCACCACCGATGCGGGTTTCACGGGCCGCGCGTTCTGGGATTCAGACGAAAACGGCAATACCGTCAGTCACTTCGAGAACCTCGTTAAGTACGACATCTCTGAAAACGCAATCTTTGACGACGCTGTCTCCACTTTGAACGGTGCGACGCGCGGAACGGCCAAGATCGGCGAGGACACGGTCGACGTCGTCCGCGTCATTCCGAGCATCGGTCCCGCTCTCGGCTTTCCGGTCGATCTTTACGTGGACGCGAGCGGCGCATATCGCCGTGCCGTCGTGAATCCGGAATCCAGTGGCCGTACGACGATCAACATCGACAAGTACATCGACGCGCTGCCGGGAAAGAAGATCATCGGTACCTTCCATATTGGCACCGGCCGCGCGTTTGAGGTTCAGTCGGTCGAAGCCAACATCGCTGTGAGCGACGACGAACTTCATCCACCCCGCCCGCGAACGAGCTGGACGTTCGACGCGAGCGACTCGGTGCCGATCGAGATCCGGCTGCACACGTCGCCCTACGGGTCGTCGGGCCGATCGGTGACGCTGCACGCATCGATCAACGGACACGATGGAACGTTCCTCCTGGATTCAGGCGCCTCGGGTTCGCTGCTCTTCAGCCCCTACGCGGATACATTGGGCCTGACGCCGATCGCATCGAATGAATACTCCGGCGTCAACGGCGTCGCGGTGCGATCCTCATACGTCAGAATCAAGGACCTCGCAATCGGCCGCAATGTCTTGCACGACGTCGTGGTCGACAAATCGGAGGGCAAGAGTTTCGAGGGAATCGACGGCATCCTCGGCTACGACGTGCTCGCTAACGCGCTCGTCGAGGTCGATCTGACCGGCAAGCGCCTCAGCATTCACGATCCTGCGGTCTTCTTACCCAGCGTTGAAAAAGGCGCGGTCGCGTTTCCCGTCGATCTTGGGTCACGCCAGCCCGCCGTTCATATCACCGTCAGCAACGGAATCGATATGAAACCCATCTTCGATACCGGCGACGACTTCCTCGTGCTTCTATCGGACGACTTAAGTTCGCGGCTGGCGCCTGCGATCACGTCGCAGGTGTACTTCGGCGGCGTCGACGGCACTGCGCCTTTGCCCGCGCCATGCGCGAAGATCATGCAGCTACTCGTCGGGCCGTATCGCTACGAAAACAGTACCGTCTGTTTTGCGCCTTCGCGTGTCTTCGGAAGCGACGGCGGATTGATCGGCTTCGACTTCTTGCAACACTTCAACTGGACGTTCGACTATCCAGATGGGAAGCTCGTACTGACGCCAAACGGCGTCAAATAAAGACGCGCGCGCGATTCGTGCGGTCGGAGGGACTCGAACCCCCAACCTACAAGTTCGTAGCCTGTTGCTCTATCCAATTGAGCTACGACCGCATGCCTCGCGCGCGACCTTCCTTGATACCGCGCGCCGTGCGACTTCCCTGCTTTCGCCGTTTCCGTTACGCGAGCGGGAGCGCTTCGGAGAGAGAGGGATTCGAACCCTCGATACACCTTAACAGCGTATAACGGTTTAGCAAACCGCCGCCTTCAGCCGCTCGGCCATCTCTCCGTGTTTTCAAATCCTCGCTATGTAAAGGTTTGCGCCACCAGCTCGTTATTCGACGATCCGGCTTTTGGCCGCCAGGTTGCATTTAGGTCACATCTAGGACGGTGAGCAGTTTTTCCCGGCGTCCGGCGGCTACCCTTTCGCAGTGGTCGCGAACTGATGCCGTGGGCCGTTGCTGGAGCACTGGAGCAAGAGAGGGCCCCGGGAGAACGCTCCAAGCGATCACTTCATGGGAGCGCGATGGCAGCAGTACTGAACAGGGGACCTTTCTCGCGTCCCAAGATCCGTTTACCCGAGCGGTGGACGTAAGAAAACTTGAGCCGAAAAATAAGGGCATCTACCGCCTGCGCGTTCGTAATTGGCGCGCGCTGTTCGAACTCGATAAGCACGGGAAATATATCCGGTGCTCCGGATCGACGATCGGCGCGACGCCTGTTACCGGGCGGAACGCACGAGAGACCATCCGAAGAACGTGCCGGCGAAGGGAGGTTGCTACACTTGTCCATGACCATAGCACGCGGTGCCTTTTTGACCGGCGGGACGTCGTTGCTCGCTGCGTGCGCCGTGCAACGGGCGCAATTGAGCTCGCTCGTTCACCACTGCGGCTCGCCACAGGCGTTGCCCGATGTTGCGTCCAGACCAGTCCAATATGGATCGTTTGCGTCTTCGGTATTGAAGCAACGCGTCGGATACGCGATCGCGCTACCGCCGAATAGCGGCCCGCTCCGTGGCGTAGCGTACGCCTTCCCCGGTCGCGGCGCAACCGCTGCAATGCTGTTCCCCGCGCTCGGTCACGACAAGTACTTGGCCTCGCTCGCTCAAGAGCCCGATTTCCTGCGATTTGCCGTGGCGGCCGTCGATAGCGGCGAGTCGTATTGGCATCATCGTGCGGGTGGTGAAGATCGGATGGCCATGTTTGTGAAAGAATTCGCGCCCTTCGTCCACCGCCTGCTCGATCTTCCTACGGGTGCGCACGAATCACTGCTTGGGTATTCCATGGGTGGCTACGGGGCGCTGCTCGCCGCGATTCGCCAGCCGCATCGCTACAGCGCCGTCGCTGTCGCCGGGCCCGCGATCTGGTCGTCGTTCGAGGAGCAGCACGCTTCCGTTCCGGACGCCTTCGATAACCGTGCCGATTTCACACGCAACTCGATCTTCGCGTCGGTGAACGCGCTGCGCTCGCAGGCAATTCGTATCGACTGCGGCCGCACAGACCCGTTTGCCGGAAGCGTCAAATTGCTGCAGAAAGAATTGCCCGCCGCCATCGTAAGCGTTCGAGACGGCTGCCACGACGATACGCTTTTCCGTAGCTCAGTCGCGGATCAACTCCGCCATATATCGAGGCATCTGGCCCAGGGGCGTACGCCATGAGTATCATTCCTGCTGTGCTCCTCTGGCTTGCCGTTGCCATACCAGCGCTCGGAAATGGCTCTTTAGATCTTCCTTCGCAAGCCGCATGCTGCGTCGTTGAGAGGCTGGACGGCTTGGTGGCGGCTCGGCTTCCGCTGTTCTTCACAATCTTGCAAGATTGGGTTGCTGAGCAAAGGATAATGCAGTGCAAGACACCGCTGAGCAAAGACATCGGCTCTGGACTCGGCTTACCACGGTTTCGGTGGCCGGAGACTTCGGAGTATGTCTCGCTTCGAGCACAGCCGGATCTCGGAGTGCTGACGATCGGCGCCCCGCCATTTGAAGTGCCGACGTATTTACGTCCCGACCGAATACGGTCCGAGCCGAAGGCTTTCATTGCTTTCGTCTACATCGCTTACGACCCGCGCCTTAGCGCGATCCTTTATTATGTTGTCGGGGACGAGTTTGAGAGCATCGGCTACATTAGCGGAGTTACACGGCCACCACTAGGAACTCCGGAGATCAATCTGCGCACTCTAACGGCCCCGGCCGGTCACACGATTTCAAATGATCTCGTCCTTAGCGCCGTACGCGGCCTGCCTTCGCTCGATGAGGTCACGCGAAGGTACGGCAAACCCGCACGCCTGCGACAGGTTTGCGGATTTTGGCAAGTTCATTACCTAGGTCCGTCGCAGCACAGTTCTCACCTAGGATTGCCGTACCAGACTTCCATCTCGCTGGCGTACTCTTCGACCGGACGATTGCGAGCTTTTGTCCTAACGCAAGGTGAGTAGTAGACGCGCCGCCGTTTTCCTAATCTTGAAGGCGATCCCATCTAGAACGGCCGGCGGCTCGCGAATGCATGGAGACCGCCCTCGTGGACGGCCTCCCATCTATTGCGGTAGGTAACTCGATCGTTACGGAACTGCTTGCGCTAAGCGGCTCGGCACGGAGAGGACCCGCCGGTTGGACGCGAGCCGCTAGACGCACTGAGAGATTAACGGAGCGAGCACGTCATCTAGCCGCCGTGCCGCCTCGGCCTGCAGAGAAGGGCCTAGAACAGCCAGGCGGGGCGACGGCGCGCCGTGGCAGGTGAAGTTTCATCGTGATGTCGCCGCTCTCATCGAAGAGCGGACGCGGCGCGGCGCATCGCCGCTAAGAACAAGTCGTGCTCTCTTGGACGACCTTCGCCGAAACGCCGAGTGCCATGAGTTGAGGCTGCGTAATGCCAGAGTGGAATGAAAATCTAGCGGCAGATTCTCGCGGTCGCGAAAACCCATGCTTTCAACGCAATCGTTAACGCCCGGGACTGGTTTTCGGGTTTATGGCGAACGAACCGAGCACGTCGGGAAAGCCTCTTGCGTTGTGCGGCCACCCGTTGCGGTCCGAAGAAGGCACCCGCAGCGTGTGATCGGCTCCCGGGAACACCCGTACCGTGACGTCGAGATTGCTATGCTCCCTCAGGATGCGAACGGTTTCCCTCGATACTCTCCTGCGGCGGAACTAGCGCGTCGTCGGCACCGAAGAGGAGCAGAACCGGAACGGTGACCGTTGCCCACGCGGCCGAGTTATCATAATTTCCAGACGTACGATACCAATTCCAAATCCAGTTCGTGTCGTCCGGGATGGCGAGAAAATCGAGCCAGGCCGCAGTACCGGCGGCTCGTACGTCGGCTCGCAGTTGCGTGTGAGCAGCTCCGGTGCGCGCGACCTCGACAAACTCGGCGTAGAGCTTCTCCGAATCGGCAAGGCTTTGACCGGAATAGCGTTTCGCCAGAGCCGTGTTAACGCGGAAGAGGTCTTGCCGATATTGCGGCCCCACGGGTCCGTCCGCAGCGGCGATCCACTTCACTTCAGAATTGTTCTTCGCGATCGCCGGCGCGAGTTCACCGCCTTGGCTGTGGCCATAGACACCGACTCGATTGGGGTCTACGTCGCTGCGCTGCGCCACAAGATGCACTGCTGCACGGGCGTCGGCGATCAAATCCTCCATCGTAGAGGCTCGCCAGTCGCCCGTCGAAGCACCGACGCCCCGCTTGTCATAGGTGAGGGCAACGATACCGCGCCGGGCGAGATCGTCGGCGATGTAGGCCGTTGCCCAGCGCCCTTCCGGCCCCGATCCGTGAACCAGGACGACGGCCGGATGTCTTCCCGCGGAACGCGGGACGAAGAGTGTTCCGGCAAGCCTCACGGCTCCGTTCGCAAACGCCACGGGCTCGGTGGCATACGGCTTTGCAACCGACTCTGACGTGCGGCGGAGCGTTATGACCCCAGCGAGTTCGTTCTCGCGAAACGTGCCCGTCATCGCGTCGCCTTTAATCGTCGCGTCGAATACGGTCGTCGTCATATCGCCGACCAGCTCCCAGTGGACCAACCTTCCCAGCTTTATGCGCGATAGCGGGATGTCGATCGCGCCCAAATCGGGCGCCGAAAAGACGCCCTCGCTTGGCGGCCCCGCCCTGAGATCGAAGCGAACCGCGAGTTCCGAGGCGCCGCGGCGCATGAAACCTTCCCAATGGCCGGTGGCGACCGACGGTGCCGGCGCGACGCTCAGCGCTAGGAGCAACGCGAGGAATGAAATGAACATGGCACGAGTGTCTCACGCCGGCGTGCGGCAGTCTTGCACCATTCGAGCATGGCAGACGAGGCGGCGCCTCGGCGAGGTCAGCTGCGCTTCTTGCGGCCGTTCCACCTGAACTTCGTCGGGTCAGACATCCCGATAGATCCTCTTCAGCCGACGGCGCTCCACTCCATCGGTGCGCCAGTCAATTCGGTCAGACGAGTTTTCTTCACAGGCAAAACTCTTTTCTTAGAGCGACAATCGCGCGGGCCGCGCGCTCGGCCGCATCGGTGTCCGCCGCAAAACCCATGCCCTTCTCGGCTACCTGTGCCAGGTATGCCGCAACCTGCGCCTCGGCCATGGCAGGATCAAAAAGCCCACCGCACAGGACCGTTGCGTATGCGTCGTACTCGTCTTCGGGCCAACCCGGTTCACCGGAAAATACCCCAATTGGGTCCCAGTCGCGCATTAGGATCTCCCTGACGCGCGGAAGAAGTTTATTGTATAGAAGCTTCCGATCTTGAGGCTGCACGCTATCCATCGGGTCCGATCATAACGCGATCCACACTCTTTGGGCAATCGTCGGTGCAGCCACGAGGAGGTGGATCTGCTCGATGCGAGCCTGACGGTCGCGGTGCGTCGGAAATGCCGGTGCTAAGTTTACGCGCCGACTTATGAGAACGTTGCCGTAAACATGATGACGCCTCTCCCATCTGTGACTACCATTGAAAAGGGATGGTCAAAACGAATCACTGGAGAAGGCGCCAGCGCAACGGAACCGATCGAAGCTGCGGACGCATCGACGCCTTCTTCGAAAAGAGCAAATTGGGTCGCGTGAATCAAATGGTTCAAAGCGACGTGTTTGCCCCTAACAAGCGCCACGATGGGGCGCGACTTCTGATCGAATAGAGAAGCGAGGGTTCGCGAGGCCAGCACGGCTCTCAAATCAACCCATTTTCCGCGAAGACTGACCCGAGGTATCTCAACGACTCGGGGACGATCGGCCACAAAGTGCGGCTCTGGTTTCGAAAGATAGGTTCCGAGAAGATCGCAAGGCGACGCTCGCTTCCTCGATTCGATAAGATCGATGTGTGCGCCGCCGCGAAGATCTAGTCTGACCGCCCGAATGGCAGCATCTTCAAAAACCAAGAACACTCGCTCACCGCTCATAAATTGCTCGACACGCGGACCCGTGCGGCCCCAGAAGATCTTGGCACGCGTGGATCTCTTATCGAAGGGAAACACAAATTGGTCTCGATAGCTCGACGCGGTCGCGATCGAAAGCAGCCCGGGGTCCAGCGAGACTGCCGGCTCTGGCACGGAAACGTGGTGCTGGGCCAGCCAGGCGCCAAGCCCTAACGATAATTCACCGGTGTGCGAGACAAACAGTTCTTCGCGCAGACGGGCCTTTACTGATGCGGCAAACGATGAGTCCAGATCTAAACTAGAGGCGAGCCAGATACCGATCGCTTGGGAAACCCCTTGGTCCGTCCCCTGAGGCGCGCCAACTGCTTCGCTAGCAAAGTCGCGAAGCTCGCTTCGCAAGGTTCCTCGCGTTCCCTCAGCCAGCGCCGCGAACAGCAGAGCAACGTTTGCCGGCGACAGCGCGGTGTCGACGTTGCGCGTACAATAGGCCGAAACCATCCTCGCGGCCAAGCGCGCCTCCTTCGGCTGCCCGGAGGTCGCGACGCCGCGCGAAGACGCCACCAACAGTACGCTCAGCAACAGGGTCCCGATGAATCGTTGAATATCCATGTCGCGCTTAGAGCGTTTCCGCTCCAATTGTTTGGTCGGAGAACGCATCGACGGCAACAATTGCATCATCACCTATCTGGAAAAGCCGAACTGGGACGACATCCTATTCCGAAGCTCCGTTGCAGATATAAATCCGGGCCGGCGTACGCCCGCGTTGCTCTTACGGGACCTGGTGAACGTCCGTTGGGTCTTGTGGCGGCGACTTGATCGAGATGAACTTCAGGCGGCCCGAGGTGTCGACGATTCCGGCATGCGTCGTGCCGCGCGGAATGATAACCAGGGTTCCCGGCTTCATATCGATCTGCTTATCGCCGAGCCACCCGGTACCGGTGCCCTCAAGGACGATCTGAATCTCGTCGGCATTCGTGTGCTGGTGTTTGAATGCCGTACCCATCTGCAGCGCGAGCGTCATGCCGTCGTCGACGACCAGCGTCTTCGAGCGGAGATTGGGAAACGTCGCGGTGGGCGCCGGCATCGTGTCCGCGGTCATCGCGGCGAGGTCGACGGTACCCGCGACCAGCGGCGCGGCCGCGGCGGAAGCCGCTTGTGGCAGGTGACTGAGGGCGGCGCCCATAGCAAAAGCCACTACGGCTATGGCGACCGTGCGAACGTGTTGCTTCATCGCCGCTCCTTCTCTCAAAAGGCGGAACGGGCCCTGCCGGATTCGAACCGCCCGGCATAGTGAGCATCACCCGGGGAGCGTTCGCCGCCGGCGCCGCGATCGTGCTCGCCGGGTGCGGCGTGCGCTCGCAGCTGCGTTCCGCGATCTATAACTGTCGCTTGCCCGAAGCGCTGCCGCTGGTCACGGGCGGGACGATACTGCGCGGAACGTTTCAGTCGCGCGTGCTCGGCAAGCCTGTCGGCTACGCCATCACCCGTTCGCCGGGAAACGGACCTGTCCGCGGCGTCGCCTACGCAATGCCCGAACGCGGTGGAACCGCCGAGGAGCTCTTCGCCACGCTCGGTCACGACCGTTATCTGGCAACGCTCGCCAACGAACTCGATTTTCCCGCACTCGCCGTTGCGGCCGTCGATGCCGGAGACACGTATTGGCACAAACGCGCCGGCGGCGAGGATCGCATGGCGATGTTCAATCTCGAATTCATTCCGCGTGCTCGACACGATCTCGCGCTTGCCGACGATATTCCCGAGTCGCTGCTCGGCTACTCGATGGGCGGCTATGGCGCACTCTTGGCGGCCTCGCAGCAACCACATCGCTATCGCGCGGTCGCCGTCGCGGGCCCAACGATTTGGCAATCCTACGGACAGCAGCAGGCGGCCGACCCCGGTGCTTTCGACAATAAGAGCGATTTCGAACGGCATTCGATTCTCGGACGCGTGAACGATCTGCGCCTTCAGGAGCTCTTGATCGACTGCGGCCGCGCCGATCCGTTCGCGGACACGATCGAGTTGCTGCGCACGTCCCTTCCGCATGCGGTCGTGCGCTTTCGCGAAGGTTGCCACGACGACGCCTTCTACCGCAGTACGGTTCCCGATCAACTACGCTTCGTCGGGCACCGGCTCTCGTTGCGCTAGCTCGAACCGCAGCGCCCGTCGTCGATCGTCACCACCCGATCCGCGAACGGCGCGATCCGTTGATCGTGCGAGGTGATCACGACCGCCGAGCCGCGCTCGCGCGCGAGCTCGCAGAGCAGCTGGATCACCGCCGCACCGTTCTCGCTATCGAGCGATGATGTCGGTTCGTCCGCCAGGACGACCGCCGGCGCGCCGGCGAGGGCTCGCGCGATCGCAACACGCTGCTGTTCTCCGCCCGAAAGTTGCATCGGCAAGCGCTGGAGTTTATCGGCGATGCCCAGACGTTCGAAGGTCTCGCGCGCGATCCGCCGGCACTCGGGGCGACTGAGACCGCGTGCGCGCAACACCAACTCGACGTTCTCGCTCGCGCTCATCGCGCGAATCAAATTGAAACCCTGGAAGACGAAACCCAAACGGTTGAGGCGCAGACGCGCGCGTTCCGACTTCCCGAGATGGTTGATCGCATTGCCTTCGATCCGCACGTTCCCCGACGTCGGCGTTAGCATGCCGGCCAGCACCGTCAGCAACGTCGTCTTTCCCGATCCCGATGGGCCGGTCACGAGCAGCACTTCGCCCCGCGCCGCCTCGAGCGACGCGCCGCGCAGCACCGGAGCCATCCCGGCCTCGGTCGTGTACTCGAAGGTGAGTCCCTCGCCGGCGATGGCCGGCACGTTCGCGTTCACATTAACCCTTGAACACGATCGCGGGATCGACGCGCGTGGCCCTCTGGACGGCGAATACGGCAGCGCCCACGCACATCAGGATCGTGAGCGCGAAGACGAGCGCCGCGCCGCCCGGCGTGATCTCGATCGTGACGCCCCGCGACGAACGCGCGTAGATCGCGACGACGTTGCTCAAGACGAGTGCCGGCAGATACCCGAACGCCGCCATTGCAACCGCCTGCCAGATCAGCGAGGCGTAAATGGATGCATCGGAGATGCCGAGCGCCTTGAGCGTCCCGTATTCGCGCAGGTGCTCGTTGACCGATGTGTAGAGAATCTGCGAGACGACGACCGCGCCGACAAGCAATCCAAGTAAGGCGCCGAGCGAAAGGATGAACCCGAGGTTCGTCCGCTTGATCCAATACGCGCGCGTAATGTCGAGCATCTGCTGCCGCGAGAACGCCCGCGCTTTCGGCAGGGCGCGCTCGAGCGCAGCTTGCGTTGCGCCGAGGTCCGCGCCGGTCTTGAGCTCGACCAGAATGTAATTGAGCGGGCTGTCCGCCTGCGAAGCCGGCGCGAACGGGTCGTGAACGAGTTCCTTCATCGTCGCCGGACTCCACGTCGCGGCGTTGCGGATCGAGGTGTAAAAGAATGTCGGCGAGATGATCGGCTGCGTCTCCTGCGTCAGGGCGACCAGGTGCGTCTCATGTTCGCGGACCGTTCCGGTCGCGCCGACGCCGCTCACGCCGAGCGTCTCGAGTTGACCGGCGTCCGCCGCGAACGACGCGCCGCGGCCCACGACGCGCATATCTTTGCCCGAAGCGCCACCGACGCGCAGCAGCGTTCCTTCCGTGTCGAAACCGATGACGCGCCCGTATGTCAATTCGCCCTTCGGGTTCTTCCAGACAATCGTGCGAATCACGAGCGGCTCGGCCAGCGCGACGCCCTCGACCGAGCGAACGCTGGCGAGCCAGGAATACGGAATCGGCAGCGTGACTTCGAGAAACGACATCTCGCGCGCGGCCACCCAAATATCCGCGCGTGCATTCTCAATCAACAGGCTCGTCGAGCGAACGAAGCCGGTGTAGATCCCCGTCTGGACCATGACCAGCGTGACGGCAAAGACGATTCCGCCGAGCGATGCGAACAGCCGCGGAAGATCCTCAAAGAGATGCCGACGGGCGAGCCGTATCACGCTTGCGCCTGCTTGGCCGGGCAGCGGGCCCCGCCCTCCGCCCAATTGAAAAGGACGCTGCATGATCGCAGTAATCACCGCAGGGGGACGCGTCGATGGCGCGTTCGCCACGGAGATCGGCACCGAGGTCAAAGCGCTCGCCACCGTCGGCGGGCGTTTCCTCGTCGACGCCGCGATCCAAGCCGCCCGCGGCGCCGGCGCGCAACGCATCTCCGTGGTCGGCGGCGAAGCGATTCGCGAACACTGCGCGGCGCAGGTCGATGAGATCATCGCCGAAGATGCCGAGGGTCGCGAGAACCTGCGACGCGCCATGTGCGCGGGAGAGGATCTGCCGTTGCTCCTGATGACAAGCGATATGCCGTTCGTCGACGCCGCAGCGGTGAGGGAGTTCTTGATCGGGGCGGATGGCTCGGACCTCGCGCTCCCCTTGGCCGCCGAAGCCGCGTACGTCGCGGCGTATCCGGGCGCGCCGCCGCACGTCACGGGGCTCGGGGGCGAGCGCGTCGCAAACGGCAACGTCGTGTACTTCGCCCCCGGTGTGGCCCAGCGCGTCTTACCGATCGCACAGCGTCTCTTCGATGCTCGCAAGAGCCTCTTGAAGATGGCAGCGATGCTCGGCCCGGCGCTGCTCTGCCGCTTCGCTTTGAGAACGCTGCGTATCGCGCACGTCGAAGCGCGGGCCGCCAACGTGCTCGGCGTACGCGCGCGGGCGGTGCGCGATGCATCGCCGGCGCTCTGCTTCGACATCGATACCTTGAAAGACTATCGCTATGCTATCGGGTACTCACGGCGATGACGAATCCGGCGCGGCTCTGTGCGTTCAACTTCGGCATCCAACTTGTATGGGGCGCCGTCCTGGCCGTCTCGCTGCAAGCCCGTAGCGTCGAACTCGCACACGAAGACGGCGTTCGCGCCTACGCGACGATCGCTGCGATCGGCGCGATGATCGCCACGATCGTGCAGTTGTGCGCCGGCGTCCTCGCCGACCGGCGGCGCAAAAGCGTAGGCAATCGCCAAGCATTCTATCTCGCCGGGATGACGCTCGCGGTTCCGTCGCTCGTTTGGTTCTATCTCGCACCGAGCTGGCCGCAGCTCCTGGCCGCCTTCTTCTCGCTGCAGTTCACGTTGAATATCGCGGGCGGCCCCTATCAAGCCGCGATTCCCGATTACATTCCGCGCGAGCGCCGCGGCCTAGCCTCGGGCTGGATGGGCGCCTATCAGTCGGCCGGTAACGCCGCCGGTTTGATCGTGGCCGGTTTCGTTCACGACTTGCGTTTCGTGGCGCTGGCGCTGGCAGCGCCGCTGATCGCGAGCTGGGCCGTGACGTTCGCGCATCTGCGCGGACGCGCCGGTATAGTCGCCGATCCGCCGAGCGGCGTCAGCGCGAGCCACGCGCTCGTCGTACTGCTCTGTTCGCGCGGCTTCATTAACATCGGCTTCTTCACGCTGCTCGGCTTTCTGCTCTTCTACGTGCAGCAGAGCCTCGGCATCACCGATGCGAACGCGCTCACGCGGTTGACGGCGCTGCTCTTTCTGAGCTTCACGCTCGCCGCGATCGGCGGGGCGGCGCTCGCCGCGCGACCGGTCGACCGGCGCGACAAACGGTTGGTCGTCACGGTCGCGTGTTGCACGATCGCGCTCGCCCTCGCAGTCTTGGCTATGGCGCCGTCGCTCGCGTTCGCGTTTCCGGCTGCGGCGCTCGCCGGTCTGGCCTGGGGTGCATTCGTGACGGCCGATTGGGCGCTGGCCGCCATCGTCTTGCCGCAGCGCGCGATGGCGACGACGATGGGCATTTGGAACATCGCGACGGCACTGCCGCAAGTCGTGGCGCCGCTTCTGACGCTACCACTCGTCTTGCGCTTTAACGAAATAGCGGCGGGATCAGGACCACGCGCTGCGATCGTACTTTCGCTCGTCGAGTTCTTGGCCGGCGGCACGTTGATCTGGCGGCTGCCGCGAGTCTAGCAGCTCGACGATCCGCTCGGCGACACTGCGCGCCGCATCGGGCCTGCGCAGCGCCGCGATACTCGTCGCCAACTGCGCGCGCCGCTCCGGCGACGTTAGAATCTCGCCGACCGCCTGCGCCAAGTGCCGCTCGCCCCGCGCTCGAATCGCTGCCCGGCGCGAGGTCAGGTAGCGCGTGTTGCGTTCTTCCTGACCCGGCAACGGTTTGACGAGCACCATCGGTAGCTCGGCGCTCAGCGCCTCCGACGACGTCAAGCCGCCGGGCTTTGAGAGCAATACGTCGCTCGCGTGCATGTAGTCGTAGACGTTGTCGACAAAGCCCACGACGCGCAGCGGATAATCGGTATGCTCCGCGATCGCCAGCACCCGCTTCTCGAGGCGGCTGTTGCGCCCCACGATAATCGCGCCCGCCAGCGGCACGTCGACTTTCCCAAGCGCGCGGATCATCACGTCGAGCGGACCGATCCCGAGGCCTCCGCCCATCATCAGCACGATGCGGCGGTCGACCGGCAGCCCCAAAGCCTCGCGCAGTTCGGCGACCGGCAAGCGGCGCGTGCCAAAACGCGGATCGACCGGAATCCCCGAGACGACGATGCGTTCGCGCGCGACGCCGCGCGCCAGAAGTGCTTGCCCCATCTCCGGCGTCGCGACCGCGTAGGCATCGATATTCGTGTAGATCCAAAACGGATGGACGACGAAATCCGTGACGATGCCGACGACGGGCAGATCCGGATCAAATTGGCGCTTGTACTCCGACATCACGCCGCACGGGAACGCGTGCGTGCAGACGACCAAGTCGGGCCGGCGCTGGTCGACGAGCGCGCGCAGATTTGAAGCGGTATACTGACTGACCCAGCGCCGGAAGGCCGGGATGTCGCGCGAGCGTTCGGCCCGGTCGTAGATATAGCGATAGAGCTGCGGCACGGTCTTGACCATGCCGATGTATCCGTCGGCGACGACTTTGGAGAAGATGCTGGCGGCATAGCGGTACGAATCGACCGTCTGCATCTCGATGCCGGGCTCGATCGCCGCGAGCGCATTCTGCACGGCGGCCGCCGCTGCCGTGTGGCCAACGCCGACGCTGGCCGACAAGAACAAGACGCGCCGGCCCACGCTAGGAGCTAGCTCTCTTCCGTCGCGGACTCTTCGGCGAAGACCTGGAAATCGTCGAGAATATCCTGAGCGAGTTCCTTATCTTCCAGCAGCTTCCCGAATTCGTCTGTCACTACGAAGTCATCCAGGCTCTCGTTGTACGCGATCGCGTACGTCTTGCCGTCCTCGGGATCTTCAACAAGGCCGACGACTTCAAACTCGAGTTTCTGGCCCTCGGCCGGTTCGAAAACGAGGGCGTCAGAAAGATCGACCTTCTCGGTTCCGGCCAGTGTCTCCCGATCTTCGGCCTTGTTTCCGTTGTGCGCGTCGATGGCGTGATCTCCTAGCGCAGGTAGCGAGCGACGTTGGCGTTGTGTTCCTCGAGCGTTCGTGAAAATGCGTGATGTCCATTCCCTTTGTAGACATAGTACAAGAACGCCGACGGCGCGGGGTCGAAGGCCGCGAGCAGGGACGCGCGGCCCGGATTCGCGATCGGCGTCGGCGGTAAACCGAGGTGCAAGTATGTATTGTACGGCGTATCGCGCGCCAGATCGGCGTTGGTGATCACGAATTTGTGATGCGCAAACGTGTATTCGATCGTAGCGTCGACTTGCAGCGGCATTCCGCGGTGCAGGCGATTGTAGTAGACTCCCGCCATCACGCGCCGCTCGTCGTCGGCCTTCGCCTCGCGCTCGATCAACGATGCAAGCGTCACGATTTGCGGAATCGTGTACCCTAGGCGCCTGGCGCGTGCGGCCGCATCAGCCGGCAGCTCATTCGAAAATTGATCGGTCATGACCCGGGCGAGTGCGGCGGGCGTTGTCGCGAGCGGCAGCAGATAGGTATCGGGGAAGAGATACCCCTCGAGGTTGGGCGCGACCACGCCGCCCGGCAGCGTGAAGGGCGTGCGCAAGAAATAGTCGACCAGCTCGCGCTCGTTGCCCAACTCGTGTTCGGCCAGCGACTGCGCGATCTCGCGTGCCGTAAAGCCTTCGGGAATCGTCACCCAGACCGCGACCTGCGCGCCGCCGCTGGTGAGCCGGTCGAGTACCTCGGCGCCGGTCAGGTGCGGCGAAAAATGATACTCACCAGCCTTGACGCCGGTCGCCACGCCCTGCACGCGCGCCATCAGTTGAAAGCCAAGCGCTGAGGTAACGACACCTTGCGACTCCAATTGACGGGCGACTTCGGCGGCGCTCGCGCCGCGCTGCACGACTACGTTGGTATCGGCCTTCGGCAGCGTGCGATCGAAATAGACGAGATAAGCGGCGATGCCCGCGCCGAGGGCGAGCAGGAGCGCGCTGACGCCGATCGTCCAGGCAAACCAGCGCATCGCCCTACGGCCCCGCCGTCCGGCGGCGCCGGGTTAAGAACGAATCCAGAATTACGGCCGCAGCGAGTTGATCGACGACGCGCTTGCGCTTTGCGCGCGAGAGGTCGGCCTCGATCAAGCCGCGCGTCACGAGCGCGGTCGTCATCCGCTCGTCGACTCGCTCGATCGTTCCTGCGAACGCACGCCCTAGAACTTCGGTGAACTCGTCCATCTTCTGCGCCGCAATGCCGCGCTCGCCCGAAAGTGCGATCGGGTCGCCGATCACGATCGTCGAAGCGCCGTACTCGGTGGCGACGTCGAGAATCTGCTGCAGATCGTCGTGCATGCGCGTGCGTTCGATCGTGCGCAGCGGTAGCGCGTACGACTCGCCCGGATCGCTAACCGCGACGCCGATGCGGCGTTCGCCCACGTCGAGTGCGATGATGGCCATGCTGCGCCTTTAGCCGTTCGCGCTTTGCGAAGCCTCCCGCAGCGCGGGAAGATGGGCCAAGTCCTCAAGCATCGTGCGCGATTTGGGACGTTTGCCCAGGTGATAGTTGACGAACGCATCGATCGCTCGCGCCGCCGCCGGCGTCGCGTTCAGGACCGGTCGTACGCGCCCGGAGCGCGCGGCGCCGAGCCCTTGAAAGTTGGCGACATCCTCGGCGTTCAGCGCGAGTGCATCGGCGCGATGCGGGCGGCAGCGCTCGCAGGCAAGCCCCCCCGCATCGAGATCGGCCCAGGCGGCGTGGCCCGCGAGCGAGTCGCCACATGCCACGCAAGCATCGCCCGGCGGCGCGAAGCCGAGCGCATCGAGCAAGCGCAGTTGGAAACGTGGAAGCAGTGCCGCCGGTTGCGCCGCGCCGGCGAGCGCCGCCAGCGCCCCCTCGAGCAGCGCGTAGACATCGGGCATCGGCAGATCGGGCTCGCAGAATGCATCGACCAACTCAGCCAGCAGATGCGCCGTCGCATAGGCGGCGGGATCGGTCACCGAAGCAAAGCGTGAGTGCGTGATATCGGCGCTCGTGATGATATCGAGATTGCGCCCACGGTGCATGCCGAGCTGCGCTTCGTTCGCGAACTCGAGCCGGCCGGCAACTTGGCTCTTCGCTCGCCGCACGCCCTTGGCAACCGCATCGAGTTTGCCGCGCGCGTCGGTGAAGAGCGTAAAGATCTTATCGGCCTCACCCAAATTGCGCGCACGCAACACGATCGCTCGCGTCTTGTAACTGCGCGGGTTAGCGCTCACGGCAATTCGAAGGCGGCCGGTAGCAGCTCTTCGATAGCCACGTTCACGTGCGTCTCCCCGTGACTGTACAGCACCCGCAGGCCGGGGGCGAACTCGCTGAGCACTTGGCGGCAACCGCCGCAGGGCGGCGTCGCACCCTCGGCCGAACCGGCGACGGCGATCGCGGTAAAACGGCGCTTGCCTTGAGCAACCGCCGCGGCAACCGCGCCGCGCTCGGCGCAGATCGTCATACCGTACGAGGCGTTCTCGACGTTACACCCGAGCACGACCGAGCCGTCCTCGCACAGCAGCGCCGCGCCGACCGCGAATGCGGAGTATGGCGCATACGCGTGTTCGCGAGCCGCGCGCGCGGCCGCCATCAGTTCTTCCTCGTTAAATTCGTTCGGCATCGGCCTTGTGTTCCACGTCGGGCGCGTCGCCTCCGGCGACGTGCGGCCGGCCGTTCTTGAACACGCGAACGGAAAGGATTCGGCGACCGCGCGTGCGGTCGATTTTCAGGCGTACCGAATTGCCCGCGTCAACGACCTCGCCCTCGTGCGGCAAGTGGCCGAAGAGCCCAACGGTCAAGCCGCCGATCGTTTCAAACTCCTCGTGCGGCAACGTCAGCCCCAAGCGCGCGTTGACATCCTCAATATTGGTGCCGGCATCGATGACCGCTTCGTTCTCCGAGACGAAGCGGATCGGCTCTTCCTCACCCTCATCGTGTTCGTCGCGAATCTCGCCGACGATCTCTTCGAGCAGATCTTCCATCGTCACGAGGCCGGCCGTCCCGCCGTATTCGTCGACGATGACCGCCAACGAAAACTTGCTGCGCTGCATCTCGCGCAACAGTTCAGAGACGCGCTTGCTCTCGGGAACCAGCACGATCGGACGCATCAATTCGCGCAACGGCGTATTCGCTAGGCTTCCATTCGCAAGCGCGATCAGCAGTTCGCGATCGTGGATCACCCCGATCACGTCGTCGATCGTCTCCTCGTAGACGGGGAGCTTCGAGTAGCCCTCCGCGATGACGAGGTCGAGCGCCTTGCGCGCCGAGGCCGCAACCTCAACCATCACCATATCGGGACGCGGCTTCATCACTTCGCGCACGATCGTGTCGCCGAATTGAATGACCGAATGGATCATCTCGCGTTCGTCTTCTTCGAGCACGTTCTGCTCGGCGCCGACGTTGACGATATTGCGGATATCGGCTTCGGTCACGAACGGCCCGCGCGCGACCGGCGACACGCCGAAGGCGCGCACGATCAGATTCGTGACGAGCAAGAAGGCCGCGTTGACGGGCGTCATCACCCATGCGACGCGTTCCAGAATCGGCGCCAAACGGACGGCCCAACGTTCGTGATTGGCGACCGCGATCGTCTTGGGAGCGATCTCGCCGAAGATCAAGAGCAAGACCGTCATCAGGATCGTCGACCAAACCGCGGCGTGCGGAATCCCCTCACGAATGAACAGCAGGGTCGCGAGCGAGTCGGCGGCCAGCAGCACGATCGTGTTGCCGATCAGAATCGACGTCAGGAAACGGTTGCGGTCCTCAAGCAGTCGCACGACGGCTTCGCTGCCCCGAACGCCGCGTTCCAGCATCGCCCGCGCGTGCAAACGTGAAAGCGAGATCAGCGCGGCCTCCGATCCGGAGAAAAACGCCGAGGCGAGGATCAGGATCAGGAGCGCACCGATCTCTGGGAGGTGGTCGGTGATCACGACCAGCCCGTCAACACCGGTAGAGGTGGGTCGGTACTCAAATCGCCGCCATTATAGCACACCGTCACCTGTGCACGACCAGCAGAAAGATGCCTAGGCAGACCGCGGTGCCGAGGATCCCGCCCAGGGCGACCTCCCGGAACGTGTGGATACCGCCCTCGATGCGGCTCTGACTGACCAGAAAAGCGAGGAAGTAGGCCACCAAGCCCAAGAGCAGGTTCGGGACGGAGATCGCGATCAAGGTCGCGCCCGCGAATGCGAGCGCCGCGTGTCCGGAGACGGCCCCGCCTTGCAACGGCGAGCCCGGCCGGTCGAGGAGCGCCTTGGCGAGGATCGTCAGGATCCCAGTGATGACCAGGACGACGAAGACCAGATTCCGCGGGACGGCCGCGACGGCGGCCGAAACCTGCGCGCCGGCGGCAGTCACGCCTTCGTAAAACGCAAGGTAGCCGACGATGAGCGCGCCCAGCGAGACGAACAGGACCGCGCCCGCCGCCGCATCTTTCGCCACCTTGGCCAGCGGATGGTGCGCGATCGTCATCAGGTCGACGATCGCCTCAATCGCCGTGTTGACGAGCTCCATCGCGATGACGAGTACGACGACCACGACGATAACCGCCACGTAGACCCGCTCGAGGCGCAGGTAGAGCGTCGCGAATAAGGCGATCGCGCCCGCGATCAAGTGCACGCGCATATTCGGCTGCGAGCGCGTCGCGTAGAGCACGCCCTGGAACGCGTAATGGAACGACGCCCAGAAGCGGCTGTCGGTTACGCGTTTGACGCTCGGGGGAAGCCGGGCGGGATGCATCGGCGACTAGCCTTCGGCTGCGACCCGTCCTACCCCGCCGAAGTACGGCGGCTACGCGTCGTAGGGCCAGGTCAGGCCGATCGAGGCGGCGAGCCGGCGCTCCTCGCGCCGCATCCGCGCGCGCTCCGCCGGCTTTTCGTGGTCGTGGCCGAGAATGTGTAAGATGCCGTGAATGAGCAGGCGCTGCACCTCGGCGTCGAGGGTCGCGTCGTACTCCGCGGCCTGAAGCGCCGCGCGATCGAGACTAATCACGACGTCGCCGAGCAGCCGCTCGGGTGCATCGTGCGCCCGGCGCCGTTTCGCGCGCGGATCGATCAACGGAAAACTCAAGACGTCGGTCGCGCGATCTTTGCCGCGATGCGCCAGGTTCAAGCGGCGAATCGCGCGATCGCCGACTAAGGCGACCGAGAGGCTCGCACCCGGTTCGCCGGTGGCGGCCAGCAGGCTCGCAGCATGCCGCTCCAGCGCAGCGAGATTGACCCGGTGCGAGCGCGTCGAATTCGAAAGGTAGATCACGCCGAGTCGGGGGTGTACAAGCGCGCGTAGGCCCTGATCAGTCGCGCGACGAGCGGATGACGCACCACGTCGGCCTCGTCGAGCATCACGACCGCCGCATCTTCCATCCCGTCGATCAACTTCGGCATATCCGGCAACCCCGATTGCACGCCGCGCGGCAGATCGATCTGCGTCACATCACCGTTCACAATCATCTTGGAGCCGGCGCCGAGCCGCGTGAGAAACATCTTCAGTTGCAGACGCGTCGCGTTCTGCGCCTCGTCGAGAATGACGAACGCGTCGGAGAGCGTGCGGCCGCGCATGTACGCAAGCGGCGCAACTTCGATCGTGCCGCGTTCGAGAAAACGCGTGACGACGCCCTCATCGAGCAGTTCGTAGAGCGCGTCGTACAACGGCCGTAGATACGGGTCGACCTTCTCCTTGAGATCGCCCGGCAAGAAGCCGAGTTTCTCTCCGGCTTCGACCGCCGGCCGCGAGAGGACGATGCGCGAGACCTCGCGGTTGCGCAAGGCACGCACCGCCATCACCGTGGCGAGAAAGGTCTTACCCGTTCCGGCCGGGCCGATGCCGACCGTCAGCGTATTCGATTCGATCGCTTCGACAAACGCGCGCTGACCCGCCGTCTTGGGACGGATCTCTTTGCCGCGCTGCGTCGCGATCAGCGTCTTGGGATGCGCGGCCGGCGCGCTCGTATCGAGCGTCTCGCGTGCGGCCAGCGCGACGTCGTCGGGCGTCAGCTGCGCGCCGCGCTCGACGGCCGCGCGCATGCGCTGCAAGATCTCGTCGGCACTCCTCACCGCGCTCGCTTCGCCTCGAACCCGTAGGAAATCGCCCTCGACGCGCACCACAACGGGCACGAGATTTTCGAGCGCCGTAAGGTTGCCGTCGAGGTGGCCGCAGAAATTCAGCGGGTCAGCCAGGCCCGCGAGTTCGAAGAATCGTTCCGTCCGTGCTGGGGTCAGCTTAGGGGCGCTCGCGTTGCCGTAAGGCGAGCGGAGGTTGCAACGCTTCGCTGACGACGATTGCGGCGAGCAGCGCGTGCGGGTGGACGAATGGCGCGAGCAAGCGCGGGACCGGATGCGCCGCGACGGTCATCGCCAGGTCGAGCGCCGCATCGCGTTCGACCCCTTCGGCGACATCGGCGGCTTGCCGTCGCGCTGCCGCGCCCACCGTCTGTGCCGGAGCAGCCGGCTGCAGCCGGCGAACCGAGGCCGCGGGCAGCGCGGGGCTGCCTTGGCGACCCCGCGCCAACTGCTGCTGGGCTTGCGCGGCCTGGGCCGCTTGCGCGTCTTTAGCCTTAGCGGCGACCGCTTGGATGATGAATCCGGCCAGATCTTCCATTCGCTAGGATTTCGGCGCGGCCGGAGGCTGGACTTGTCCTCCGCCGGCTTCCGGCGGCGTGACGCCGCTCGAGATTGCGCCGCGCATCTCGGTATCCGACTTGATGTTGTTGAGCTTGTAGTAATCCATCACACCCAGATTGCCCGCGCGGAACGCCGCTGCGATCGCTTCGGGAATCTGCGCTTCGGCTTCGACAACCTTCGCGCGCATCGCTTGGGTCTCGGCCTTCTGCTCTTGCTCGGCGGCCATGGCGCTGTATTGGCGTTCGGCGGCCTTGGCTTGCGCGATCCGGCGGTCGGCCTCGGCTTGCGCCGTCTGCAACTCCGCACCGATGTTCTTGCCGACATCGACGTCGGCGATATCGATCGAGACGATCTCAAACGCGGTCCCGGCATCGAGTCCCTTGGCGAGCACGGCCTTCGAGATGCGGTCGGGATACTCGAGCACTTCCTTGTGATCGATCGCGCCGCCGATCGCCGAGACGACGCCTTCGCCGACGCGCGCCACGATCGTCGGTTCGCCGGCGCCGCCGACATAACGGTCGAGGTTGGTGCGCACCGTGATGCGCGCTTTGACGTTGAGCTGAATACCATTCTGCGCGACGCCTTGGAAGATCGGCGTCTCGATGACCTTGGGATTGACCGAGGTCACGAGCGCTTCGAGCACGTCGCGTCCGGCCAGGTCGATTGCCGAAGCGCGCTGCCACTCGAGTGGAATCTCGGCGCGCTGTGCCGCGATCATGGCGAGCGTCACCTTTTCGACATTACCGCCGGCGAGATAGTGCGACTGCATCTGATCGACCGTCAAGGCCAAGCCGGCTTTACGCGCGCGCACGAGGTTCGTGACGATCACGCTCGGTTGAATCCCGATGAGCCGCATGCGAATCAGCGAGATCATCGAGAGCGGTACGCCGGCTGCGATCGTTCTGATCCACATCCCGATCGGGAAGTAGTACAGGAACATGAAGAAGCCGATGATGATCGCGAAGATGATGATGAGCGTGAACGTAACGACCACGAGATACTCCTCTAGCTAGTCTTGCGGCGCGCTTGGCGCGTCCGTCGGAATCGATTGCACGAAGATGCGGGCGCCCTCAACGCGGGTCACGCGGACCGCGGAGCCCGCGTGCACGAAGTCGCCTTCGGTCAAGACATCGAGGCGGCGGCCGTCGATCGTGGCCACGCCGGCCGGCCGCAGAAACGACGTTGCGAAACCCGTGTGGCCGACGTACATGCGGAAGTCCGAACTCGTGACGTATTCGGGGCCTTGCGTCGCGGTGAGCGTGATGCGCCGCAGAAACGCATTCTCCGGAAAGATGCGCGTCGACACGTAGAACGTCGCGGCCGTGAGTACGATCGCGATCGAGATCGATTGGAACGCGACAAAGATGAACGCGATGCCGAACGACAAGACGACGGCCGCGAGGAGCGCCGCGGTCCCAAGGACGCCCGAGATACCGTGGCCGGGGAAGACGTGCAGTTCGAAGAGGATCAACAGTAATCCAAGCATCGCGAGCCCGACGACCAGGCCGTTTGAAAATCCGGCGTAGACGTGCGTTCCGAAAAACAATGCGAGCGCCGCGACACCGATCGAACCGGCGATGCCGTGCAGCGTCTGCATCTCGATCAAGAGTCCGAGCACGCCGAGAGAGAGCAGGATGCCGCTGATCTCGGGGCTGGTCGCGATGCGCGCCAGCGTCTCGCCCCACGAGTAGCTCACGCGAACCTGGTCGCCCTTGATGCCGGCGTACTGCAGCGCGCCGTCGAGCGTGCTCGCTTCCGCGTCGGCGATCTTCGCCTTCTTGGCATCGTCGGCGGTCAGCGAGAGGATCGCACCGGACTTCTTGAACTCGGGCGCATCGACCGTGGCGTCGACCATCGCTTCGGCCAGCGTGCGATTACGACCGTTGCGTTGCGCGGTCGAACCGAACTCCGCTTTCAGCGCCGAGACCATCTTAATCGTCTTCGGAATCGGCTCGGCCGCGCCGATGCTCGAACCCGGCGCCATGACGATCTTGCGCGCCGAAAGCGTGATCAAAGCGCCGGCCGAGTAGGCCCGCTGCGAAACGTAGGCGACCGTCGGAACCTTCGCACTGAACATCGCGTCGCGAATCTCGAAGGCCGCGGAGACCAGCCCACCGCCCGTATTGATATCGAGCACGAGCCCGGCGGCGTGGTCGGCGTTGGCCTGATCGACCGCACGCGTCACCAAGTGCGCCATGCCTTCATCGACCGTTCCCTCGATCGGGACGACGATGACTTCGCGGCTGGACTGGGCGTGCGTCCCGGCGGCCATGAGGCCCGCCAAACCCGCGAGCACCGCCAGACTAGACAGGGTCAGCCGCAGCAATCGCTTCATGCCGAGTTTTACTCGCCCCGGCAACGTAGGTTACGGGGTCGAGCGACGGGCGCGTTCAGCCGAGTTTCCCCAGCTCTTCGACGACCAGCTGGCGGATCGTATTCCCGTCGGCCTCGCCCTTGAGCTTGGGCATCAGGAGCTTCATCGCGGCCCCCTGGTTGCGCTCGGCCTCGGCCAGCGTGGCGAGCGCCTCGGCCACAACGGGCCGCAGTTCCTCTGCCGATCTCTGGGCCGGCAGCAGCGCCGACAGGATCTCGCGCTCGCGCGTCTCCCGGTCGACGAGGTCTTGCCGGCCGCCCTTTTGGTACTCCGTGATCGAATCCGTGCGCTGCTTGACCAGCTTGCGCACGACTTCGACCTGGTCGCTCTCCTCGAGCTCCCGCCCAGCGTCGATTTTGCGATAGGAAAAGGCCGAGAGTGCGGATCGAAGCGTATCGAGCCGCACTTGGTCTCGGGCCTTCATCGCCTCTTTGAGATCGGACCCGATGCGGTCCTTGAGCGTCAAAGCAGGCTAGGCGCGGCGCTTGCGCGCGGCGGCGGACTTCTTCTTGCGCCGGACGCTCGGCTTCTCGTAGTGCTCGTGTTTACGAGCCTCGGCGAGAACGCCGGCTTTCTGGGTGGCTTTCTTGAAGCGACGCAAGGCACTCTCGATGGTTTCACCCGGTGCAACGCGGACTTCCATGAACAACCCTCCCTTCGGCCTGCGGTCGAGCCGCAGTGTAAATTCCGGACGCACTCACGTCCTGTGACAACCGATAGAGAGTACCACGACCGGACCCGAAAATCAATTTCCGCGAGCCAGGTTCCGCTTAACCCTTGTAACCGATCGCCGTTTTGAAGTCGGGGACCAGCGCTTCCACATGCCTTATGTAGGCACGGATCTCCGACATCGTCGCACCGTTGCTGATATCGACGTCGACCTCCATGAACGGGTACCCCTCGGTGCTGATATAGGCGCGGCCGTAGCGCTTATCTTTATCCCAGGTATTGATCGTGCTCAAGGTGACGCCCGAGATGGCAAAGCCGGCGACGAACTGAATGCTCGTACAACGCGAACTCGCGCAATTGTAGAAATAGACGTCGATTTTCGTTGCGGCCATGGTCGTGTGAATCAGCGGGCTGCCATCTTTATCCGTCGTTATATCAGTCGTATAGCCAAGATCGCGAAGGAGCGCCGCAACCTCAGAGCCGGTGGCGCCGCCGGCGGGCAAGTCGGCCGCCGCCGGGGCGGCAGCCAATCCGAAGATCAGCGAGAGCGCGAGGCCAAAGACCAGGCCGGTACCACGCAGCCGGCGGGCTGCCATAAGAGAAAACATCGTTGAACCTCAACCTTGCAACGGGGGGAGACGCCTGCGCACATCTTTCGGCTGTGCGTGCGAAGTCCCGTGCCGCTCGTTAGCCGGGGGGCCAGCTCATAGCGCGGCCGGCGAGGACGTGCAGGTGCAGATGGAAGACCGTCTGTCCCGCGTCGGGACCCTCGTTGACCACGATGCGGTACCCGTCGCCGCCCGCCTCGCGTCCCATCTTTGAGGCGAGCGCGAACAGATCGCCGACCTCGTGATTGGCGGCGGTCGCTGTGAATTCGCCCAGATTAGCGGCGTGCCGAAGCGGCACCACCAAGAGATGCGTCGGCGCCTTCGGATGAACGTCCTTGAAGACGATCGCACCTTCGGTCCGCGCGACCTCAGCCGCCGGAATCTCCTTGCTCACGATCTTACAAAAAAGACAGTGCGGATCGCGGCTCTCGAGTGCGTCGCTCAAGGCGCCGTCGCCTTCGGCTTCATCAATTCGTAGCTCTGAATCGAATCCGGCCGTGGAATAACGCCGTCGATGTTCGACTTGGCCGCGAACGAGACGATCGAGTGCGCGATCGGGATCGCCGGCGCTTGCTCGTGAATCATCGCGTTGGCCTGCCGGTAGATCGCCGCGCGCTTCTTCTCATCGAGGGTCTGCTGTCCGGCGAGCATCAACGTGTGGAATGCGGGATCGCGCCAGAACGTGTAGTTTTGGGCTTGACCCTTGACCGCGCTGTCTTGGTCGAGGATATCGTACATGAAGTTGTCGGGATCGCCGTTGTCGCCGGTCCAACCGGCTTCCACCGCGGCGTTGTGCTTCGGGTTGCCGGCGAGCTTCAGATACTCCGTCCAGTCATGGGTGAGGATATTAACCTTGACGCCGACGGCCGCGAAATCCGCCTGGATCAGCTCGGCGGCGCGACGGCCGTTCGGCTGATACGGGCGCTGAACCGGCATGGCCCAGAGGTCCATGGTGAGGTTGCTGACACCGGCGTCTGCGAGCATCTTCTTTGCCGCTTCCGGATCGTACGGATCGTCCTTCACGTCCTTGTTATATGACCACATGGTCGGCGGGATGGGATTGACCGCCGCTTGGCCGGTGCCCTGATAGACGGCGTCGATGATCGCCTGCTTATTAATCGCCATGTTGAGCGCCTTGCGCACGCGCACGTCGTCGAACGGCTTCTGCTGCGTGTCATAGGCGAGATAGGCGACATTGAGGCCCGGCTGCTGCTGCACCGTGAGCGTCGAGTCGGTCTTCAGAGCTGCGATGTCCGCCGGGCTCGGATAGTCCATGATCTGGCATTCATTCGCCTTCAGCTTCTGCAGGCGAACCGCCGTATCCGGCGTGATGGCGAACACCAGATCATCGATCGCCTGCTTGCCGCCCCAGTAGTCGGGGTTGGCCTTGAAGCGAACCGAGGCGTCCTTCTGGTAGTCGACGTAGACGAACGGCCCGGTGCCGACCGGCTGCTGGTTGAGCAGTTCCGGGTGCCCGTCGGCGAGCAGCTTGTCGGTGTATTCCTTCGACATGATCGACGCGAAGTCCATCGCCAGGTCGGCGAGGAACGGCGCATTCGGCGAGTTGAGCGTGAACTTCACAGTCATGTCGTCGACCTTGTCGACGCTTTTGATGACGTCGGGCATGCTCATGCCGACGAAGTAGTCGTACGTTCCACCGCCGTAGTTGTAGTACTTGTTGGTCTTGTCCAGCATGCGCTGAAAAGTGAAGGAGACGTCATCGGCGTTCATGTCGCGCGACGGTTTGAAGTAGTCGGTCGCACCGAATTTGACTCCCTGGCGAAGGTGGAAGGTGTACGTGAGCCCGTCGCTCGAGATTTCCCATTTGGGAGCGAGGCCGGGGACGATATCGGTGGTGCCGGGAGCAAACTCGACCAAGCGGTTGAATAACGGCTTCGACGACGCGTCGAATGTAGTTCCCGAGGTGTAAAGACCGGGATCGAAGCCTTCCGGCGATCCTTCCGAGCAAAAAACCAGCGTCTTGGCCTGGGCCGCACCGGCCATTCCGGCCCCAAGCGCCGCGGCCGCGACAAAACGAGTCACGCGGTTCATGGACTGTCCTCCGTCTGGTGCCGCCCTAGCGGCGTCTTTCCCCTTGTCCTGAGTGCGGCGGGCCGCCGTACATTTGGAAGGGTTGAAGCTCACTCGACTGCAGCCCCCGCTTGATTGCAAGTCGGAAAATAGCCGCGACGGGCGGCAACCTGCGGGAGTGATGGGGACGGGACCGCCGAGGAAAGGCGCCCGGCCCGCCGCCTTCGTTATGAGGACGAGCGCCGTTAGAATGAGCGACCTTGA
>PLDY01000032.1:0-11768 GCA_003136895.1 Candidatus Erabacter solicola
TTGCCGCTGCCGTTGGGGCCGATCAAACCCAGAACCGTGCCCCGCTCCACTTCAAAACTGACTTCGCTCAACGCCCACAAGCCACCGAACCGCATGCCGACGTTTTCGACACGCAGAACGACATCGCGCGACGACTGCCCGGCAGTCATACGCGAAAGACGCGCAGATCGGCGAACCAGCGGCGCACGCCGCCGCGCAATCCGACCAGATACATCAGACCGCGCGGTAAGAAGACGACGACGAGCACGATGGTCGCCCCGAAGAAGATCGTGTGTGCCTGCAAGAATTTTTGCTGCAAGAATTCGTTGATGCCGGCCAGGAGCAGCGCGCCGATGAATGGGCCAGCCACGGTTCCCATGCCACCCAGAATAGCCATCACGATCGGGAAGACGTTATTGTCGATCGCAAACGTGATGCTCGGGTCGATGAACCCGTTGGCCGGAGCATAAACGGCGCCGGCCGCCCCTGCCATCATGGCACCGAGTGCCCAGGCGGTCACTTTGTAGCGCGTCGGCGAGATGCCGAGGACTTGAGCGGCATCCTCGTTCTCGCGGATGGCGACGAATGCGTAGCCGAGCTTCGAGCGCGCGATCGCGTACGTTCCGAGGATGCAGCCGATCGCCACCAGCCACATCGCATAGTAATAGATCCAGAAATGCGCCTGATCCGCCTGCTTGAGAACGAGCCCGCTACTGCCGCCGAGCACGTCGAGATTGTTCACCAAATCCGCGACCGCGAGCGAGACGCCGAGCGTCGCGATTCCGAAATAGTGTCCGCGCAGGCGGAGGACCGGAATCCCCACGACGACCGCAAACGATGCGCAGACCAGCATGGCCAGCGGCACCGCCGCGACCAGATTGTCGATCCCGTGGCCCGACAGGGCCGCGCTGCAATAGGCGCCCATCCCGAAGAAGACGACGTTGCCGAACGAAACGTAGCCGGTATAACCGCCGATCATGTTCCAGCCGTAGCTCATCGCCGCGAACATCAGGATGTTGCGGAAGGTCAGCGTAATATAATCGTTGTGCAGCGCCGGTACGCCCAAGAGCGCGACCATCGCAAACAAGACGAGACCGATCGCGTAACGGTTTCCGGTGATCCCGCCCATGCCGGCGCGACGCAACGCTGCTACGCTCGACACCTGAGCTTTAAGCCGTCGCGCGGCCGGCGAGACCGGTCGGCCGCACGATCAGGACTGCCAACAGCACGAGCAGGGCGACCACGTCTTGCAGACCAGTCCCGCTCACGTGTTGGCCATAGAGCGTGAAGTCGATGTTCGACGCGAACGAAGCGACGATGCCGTAGGCGAGTCCGCCGATCAAGGCGCCTTCGACGCTGCCGAGACCACCCAGTACGCAGACGACGAACCCGCGGATCAAGAACGGTTCGCCCATTGACGGATTTAGGCTATACGACAGGCTGAGCAACGCACCCGCCGCACCGGCCAGGGCCGCGCCGATACCGAACGTCACGCCGTAGATGTGCGCGACCCGCACGCCGACCATCTGCGCCGCGCCGACATCCATGGCCGTGGCGCGAATCGCGCGTCCCATTTTCGAACGCTGGAGCCACAGGTACATCACGAGCGTGATCAGCAGCGCGGCGGCGAGCGTGGCGACCTTCGCCCAGGGAATCGTTACGCCGTGAATATCAAAATTCGCGCCGGAATAAACGGGCGTCACCGCTCGCGTGTCGCTCGTCCAGACCATCAGCGCGAGGTTTTGTATCAGTAACGAGAGCCCGAACGTTAAGAGGAACGTGGCGAGCACGGGCGCCCGAACCACGCGGTTGATCAAGCCGCGCTGGAGCAAGTAGCCGAAGCCGAACATGATGACGAAGGCGACCGGCACCGACAGGAACGGATCTACGTGAAGACTCGTGAACAGTTGCCAAGCGATGTAAGCGCCCAGCATGATGAACGCCCCGTGTGCGAGGTTGATGATGTTCATGATGCCCCATACGAGGCTGAATCCGAGCGCAACGACCGCCAGGATCCCGCCGGCGAGGATGCCGTTGACGAGATCCTGGAAGAAGAGTTGCACGCTTAAGTCCTACCTAACGCTGAGCCCACGGCGGCGCGGGATACATGGGCTTCCCGTTGGCGGTGAACTCGGGCCAGACGGTCACGAGTTTCCCGTGTTGGATCTGGTTAACGACCATCGGTTTGAAGACGTTCAAACCGCGCGAGTCAAACTTGATGATGCCGTAAAACGTCACGATGTCGAGGCTCTGCAACGCGTCGCGCACTTTCTCTGAGTCGAGCGTTCCGGCTTTCTGGAGCGCATATTGAAACGCCAAGCAGGCCGCGGTCGATTCGGCGTTGTGGTAGTCGGGCCGGTGGTGATAGACGGCGTCGAATGCGTTCGCATAGTCCATCGCGCTCTTATAGAAGCCCGCTTGACCCTGGTACTTAACGGCCTCCGACCATTGCGCGCCGCCGTAAACGAAGTTCGCATCCTTGCCGAGCGAGTTCACGAAGTCCGGCGTATCCGGGCCGACCGAGTATGCATAGATCTTGGCCTGGACGTTCTGCTCCTTGAGACCCTTATGAATCAAGAGCGCGTCTTGCAAGTGGCCGGCGTTGAGGATAATGTCCGGATTGGTCGCCTTGATCGCGCTGACGACCGACGAAACGTCGGTCGTCGTGTCGGGATACTTGTTCGAGTAGACAACTTTGAAACCGAGCGTTTGCGCGTAGTCGACAACGCCTTGTTGCACTTCGAGCGAGAATGCATCGCTGGCGGCAGAGATTGCCACAGTCACGGGACGTGGCTTTCGCTTCGCTGCCATATCCAGGACGCCTTGGAGATACTTCTTGGCCGGCGAGAGCACGCCGAAAGTGTAACGGAAGCCCTGACTAAAAATCTTTTCGGCGGCGCCGTTGCCTTCGACCATCGGCATCTTCTTACGCTCGACCATCTGCGCGACGGTGAACGCCGTACCCGAGCCGTAGGGTCCGAGGATGAAATTGACGTGATCTTGATCGATGAGGCGCTCGGCGAGCTGCTGCGCGCTCGCCGGCTTCGACTCGTCGTCGTAGTACTTGATGTCGACTTTATACGACTTGCCGCCGACCTTCAGACCGCCATGCTGGTTGATGTAATCTTTCCAGAAATCGTAGCCTTCTTGCGTGAGCTTGCCTTCTTTAGCGAGCGAACCCGTCAGCGAGACCGACGACCCGAAGAGAATGGTATCGCCGGCTGCGCCGGCCGGAGTCGCGGGCACGCCGAACGTGGCGGCCACAAAACTTGCAATAAGAAAAAGACGGAACGTCCTGAGCATTGGCATCCTCCTATAGGAAACGTTCCCTACCGTTAGGCGCCGGGGCGCGGCCCTCCCGTGGCGGCCCTCAAGGCCTCGATCAGCTTGGTCGAGCGAGCCGTCGCTTCGGCTCCGAGCGTCCCGAAATACGCGTCGATCAGCGCGCTTCCGACGATCGCGCCGTCGGCGAGGGCGCAGACCGCTCTGACGTGCTCCGGCGTCGAGATTCCAAAGCCGACCGCGATCGGCCGCGTGCTACGCTCGCGCAGCTCGGCGATGCGCGCCGCGATCCAATCCAGGTCGGGTCCGCGCGCCGCGCTCGTGACGCCGAGGCGCGAGACCAGGTAGACGAATCCGTCGCTCGCTTCGGCGATCTCGACGGCCCGCTCGAGCGGCGTCGTCGGCGCGATCAAGAGCGGCAACGCCAGCCCGCGCGGAGCGAACTCCGCGCGCAAGACACCCGTCTCTTCGAGCGGCACATCGGGTACGATCGCTCCGGCCACGCCGGCGGCCAACATCGCATCGGCAAACCGTTCGATGCCATACTGCACGACGGGATTGAAGTACGTGAACATCAGGATCGGCGGCGCGCCGTCGCTTGCCGCTTGCCGCGCCAGCACGAGCGCACCGTCGAGCGTCATGCCGCCCTGGAGCGCGCGCTGGGCCGCGGCCGCGATGGTCGGCCCGTCGGCCAACGGATCGCCGTACGGGATTCCGAGTTCGATGACATCCGCACCCGCCGACGCGGCCGCGGCCAGCATCGCGGCAGACGTTTGTGGATTGGGATCACCGGCGCACAGATACGGAATCAGCGCACCGCGGCCCTCAGCCTTCGCGCGAACGAAGGCCGCCTCAAGCCGCGCGATACCGCTGCTCAGCGTTCTTCCAGTGCGGCGACTTGCCGCGTGTCCTTGTCGCCGCGGCCGCTCAGGTTGACGAGGACGAGCCCTTTGCCGCCAAGTTCGCGAGCGAGCTTCTGCGCGTGCGCGAGCGCGTGCGCCGATTCGAGAGCGGGCACGATGCCTTCGCGCTCGGCGCATCGATGGTACGCCCTTAACGCTTCTTCATCGGTCGCAGAGACGTAGGTCGCGCGGCCGCTCTCCTTTAGGAACGCGTGCTCGGGGCCGACCCCGGGATAGTCGAGCCCGGCGCTGATCGAGTGCGTGTTACTCACTTGACCTTCAGGCGTCTGCAAGAGATACGAACGCGAGCCGTGCAAGATGCCGATGCTACCGGCATTCAGCGATGCGGCCGTGTCGCCCGCATCCAAGCCGTGACCGGCCGCTTCAACGCCCCACAGCCTCACATCCAGATCGTCGATGAAGCCCGAAAAAATGCCCATCGCGTTGCTCCCGCCGCCCACACACGCGACGACATCGGTCGGCAAGCGTCCGTACCGTTCCAGGACTTGCGCCCGCGCCTCGATACCGATAACTTTTTGGAACTCGCGCACCATAAACGGGTACGGATGCGCTCCGACGACGCTGCCGATCACATAGAACGTGTCCTCGACCCGCGCCGCCCACTCGCGAAATGCTTCGTTGGTCGCATCCTTGAGCGTCTGCGTGCCGCTCGTGACCGAGTGCACCTGCGCGCCGAGCAATTTCATGACGAAGACATTGAGCGACTGACGCTCGACATCGAGCGCGCCCATATAGACGTCGACCGGAATGCCAAGCTTCGCGCCGATCGTCGCGGTGGCCACGCCGTGCTGACCGGCGCCGGTCTCCGCGATGATGCGCCCCTTTCCCATGCGCCGCGCAAGCAAACCTTGACCGACCGTGTTGTTGATCTTGTGCGCGCCCGTATGATTGAGATCTTCGCGTTTGAAGAGGACCTTCGCCGCGCCCGCTTCCTCGACCAAACGCGTCGCCTCCATGAGCGGCGAAGGGCGTCCGACGAAGTCGCGCAGCAGCGCGTGGTACTCGTTCCAGAACGTCGGATCGGCAAAGGCCGCGTCCATGCCGCGCTCGAGCTCGGCTAAGGCCTCGTACAAAACTTCCGGAACGAATTTTCCGCCGAAGGCTCCGCCGAAATAGCCGCGCGCGTCAGGCCGATGCATCGGCTTCCTTCACGGCGCGCACGAATGCGCGCATCTTCTGCGGGTCTTTCTTGCCGGCGGTCTCGATGCCGCTACGCACGTCGACGGCGTACGGGCGCACCGCTCGAACGCAGTCGCCGACGTTTTCAGGCGTCAGGCCGCCGGCGATGACGATCGGCCGTAACTTTGCCAGCGGCTCGACCGAGCCCCAAGCAAACGTCACGCCCGTTCCGCCCGCCTTCCCGACAATTGCCGTGTCGAACATCCAGAGCGCGTGTTCGTAATCCTGGAGCGCACCGAAATCGCCCGGAACGTGCTCGGCGTGTCCCGGTATATGAAAGGCCTTCAGATACGGAAGGCCGCCGCTCGCGCGCTCGCACAGTTCCGCAGTTTCGTCGCCGCTAAACTGCAGCGTGAAGCCGAGCGCGCGCAACCGGGCAGTCTCGGCAGCGCCCGGCCGCACGACGACCCCGACTTTGGTGATAAACGGCGAGATCGCGACGGCGAGTTCTTCTACCTGTTCGAGCGGAACGCGGCGTGGGCTCTCGGCCAGAATGATACCGACCGCATCCGCGCCCGCTTCGGTCGCGAGCACGATATCGCCGGAGCTCGTCATCCCACAAAACTTGATTCGGGTGCGTCTCAAACGAGTTGCCCGCCCACGGGCGTGACGTCGGCGGCCGAGGCGTTCGGCGCGCACCTGAGTTCCTTGACGAAGGCGGTCGCGTCTGCCGTACGCATCAACGACTCGCCGACCAAGAAACCACGCGCTCCTCGCGCGTATAAGCGCGCGATGTCCGTGGGACCGTGGACGCCGCTTTCGCTGATGACGATCGTGCCCGGCGGAATACGCGGCAAGAGATGTTCGGTCACGCCGAGATCGGTCTCGAAGGTTCGCAAATCTCGATTGTTGATGCCGATGACTGAGGGCCCGACCGCGAGCGCACGCACGAGTTCGTCTTCGTCGTGAACCTCAACGAGCGTGTCCAATCCAAGGCGAGCCGACTCTTCAGCCAGACTGCGCAAGGTCGCATCGTCGAGCCCGGCAACGATCAGCAAGACCGCGTCCGCGCCGTACGCCGCCGATTGTGCGATCTGATACGGTGTCGTCAGAAAGTCCTTACGCAGAATCGGCTTATCACTATGGCTACGGGCGACATCGAGGTAACTCAGATCGCCGAGAAAGTGATCGCTCTCGGTCAATACGCTGATCGCATCGACGCCGGCTCGCTGGTAGTTCGCCGCGATCGTCGCGGCGTCAAAGTTCCGCGCGATCAGCCCGACCGAGGGGGACGCGCGCTTGATCTCACCGACGATCGCCGGGCCCATTGCGGCGCGCAGCGCTGCCGCGAACGGACGCCGCTCGGCACGTCGCGCCTCAGCGCTTGCTGCGACCGTCGCGTAATCCTCGCGGGCCTGTTCCTCGCCGAGTGCGACTGCCTTAGCGGCGTAGAGTCGTCTCAGGATATCGCTCATTCCGAAACACCTCGTGGTTGACGCATCGATTCGAAGACGGCGAGCGCGGCGCCGTCACGCAGGCTGCTCCGCGCCAAGGAAAGCCCTTCGCCGACCGTCTCGGCACGCTCCGCTACGACGAGCGCGAGGGCAGCGTTGAGCGCGATCACGTCCGCGCGAGGCGAACGTTCGCCCTCCAGGATCGCGCGCAGGACCAGCGCATTCGCGGCGGGTTCCCCGCCGCTGATATCGGCGAGCGACGCCCGCACGTCGTACTCCAACGGGTCGAGCAGATACTGGCGCACGCGTCCCGCACCGAACTGGAAGACTTGCGTCGGCGCATCGCCGGCGATCTCGTCGATTCCGCTGGTCGCATGGACGACGGCGCCGCCGCGCGCGCCCAAGCGCTCCAGCGCCTCGCCCATCAACTCGAGTTGCGCGGCGCCGGCCACCCCGATCACTTGATGCGTCGCGCGCGCGGGATTTGAGAGCGGGCCGAGCAGATTGAAGACGGTACGAACGCCGAGCTGGCGCCGCACCGGTGCGACCTCTTTCATCGCCGGATGATACGCTTGCGCGAAGAGAAAAGCAAAGTGGTCGCGCTCGAGTTGTTGCCGCGCGATCTCAGGGGAAAGATCGATCCGGATGCCGCTCGCCTCCAGAACGTCGGCGCTGCCGCAGCGGCTCGAGGCCGCGCGATTGCCGTGCTTCGCGACCGGCAGACCCGTCCCCGCGACGACGAATCCGACGGCGGTCGAGATGTTGATCGTGTGGGCGCCGTCGCCGCCGGTTCCACAGGTGTCGACGACCAGCGGAAGGTCGTGCTCGACGTGCAGGCTGCGCGCGCGCATCGCCTCGGCCGCGCCGACGACTTCGGCGACGCTCTCGCCCTTGGTGGCCAGCGCTCCGAGGAAGGCGCCCGCTTGCGCGCCGCTCCACTCGGCATCCATAATCTGGCCGATCGCAAACGACATCGTCTCGGCGTCCAAATCTTGTCGCGCGATCACGCTACGCAGGAGGGCCGGATAGTCGCTCATGCTTCGGCGAGTGCCAGAAAGTTCGCGAATATGCGATAGCCTTCGCTCGTTAGGACCGACTCCGGATGAAACTGTACGCCGTAGACCGGCAGCGTCCGGTGCGCGACACCCTGAATGACGCCGTCCTCGCTTGTGGCATTGGCTCGCAACTCCGCCGGAAACGGCGCGTGCGCGAGGCAGAGCGAGTGATAGCGCGTCGCCGTGAACGGCGAAGGCGTGCCGGCGAACACCCCGGTCGCATCGTGGCTGATCTCCGAGGTCTTGCCGTGCATCAGCGAAGGCGCGTAGTCGACGACGCCGCCGAAGTATTCACCGATCGCCTGCAGGCCGAGGCAGACGCCGAGCAGCGGCCGCTTCGTCTCGATCGCCCAGCCAATCGCCTCAAGCGATTTTCCGGCCGATGCCGGCCGGCCCGGTCCCGGGCCGATGCAGATCGCATCGCTCGCCGCAACCAGCGCCTTGTCGAGTCGCGGATCGTCGTTACGCACGACATCGACTTCAGCGCCGAGCGAACCGAAGAGGTGCGCCAGATTGAACGTAAACGAATCGTAGTTGTCGATCAGCAGCACGCGCTGCTTACGCTCGCTCATCCGTCCAGCCCGAGCACGTCGCGAACGATGCCGGTCTTGGCCAGCACTTCCCGATATTCGGCCTGCGGATCGCTGTCGGCCACGATTCCGGCCGAAGCCTGCCAATAGGCGCGGCCGCCCGCCGTCGCGACGCTGCGTAGGATGATGCACGAGTCCATATCGCCGTCGAAGTCGATGTGCGCGACGCTTCCGGCGTAGAAACCGCGGCGCACCGGCTCGAGCGTATCGATCAGTTGCATCGCGCGCAGCTTTGGCGTCCCCGTCACGGTGCCGGCCGGGAACGAGGCCGCGAACAGATCGAGGGCATCTCTGTCCTCGCGCAGTTCGCCCGTCACGTTCGAGACGATGTGCATCACGTGGCTATAGCGTTCGACGACCATCAACTCGTCGACGCACACGCTGCCGGTCTTGCAGACCGCCCCGAGATCGTTGCGCCCCAGATCGACCAGCATGATGTGNNGCGAGCGGCCGCAATCGCGCACGCCCGTTGTCGAGCCGAACCAAAAACTCAGGCGAAGCACCGAAAACCGCGCGCCCGCCGGCCTCCAGGAAAAACATGTAGGGCGAAGGATTGCGCGCTCGCAGTTGCCGGTAAAAATCGAACGGCGTGCCGTCCAGCTCGCACGAGTACCGGATCCCGAGCTGCAACTGATAGACGTCGCCCTCGAAGATCGCGCGCTTCGCATCACCGACGCGTGCCAAGTACGTTGTTTCGTCCATCGAAACCCGGACCGGGCCTTTGGCCCGCACGTTGCCCGGAATCGAATGCCGGGCCGCAAGCAGCTGCGCGATGTAACCGTCGAGACGATCTTCGACCGCCGCGCGTTCGCTCTCATCGCGCGCGAAGCCGATTAGGGCGACGCGGTGCGTGAAGTGATCGAAGACGACCCAGGTGCCCGGCACCATGACGAGTGCATCCCCAAAGACGACGTCGGCCGGCGGCTTGGGGCCGACGCGTTCGAGAACCCGCGCCGCGTCGTAGGTGAACGCGCAGACCGCCCCTCCGGGAAACGGCAGCCCGCTGCGCTCGACCTTGTAGCGCGCGAGGACCGAGCGGATGCGATCGAGCATCGCGGGATCGTCGTCGATCGCCACCGTCTCGAGATAGTCGAGGCCCAGGAACGAATAGCGCGCGATGCGATCGGTGCCTTCGACGCTCTCGAGGAGACACGAACGCCCCGGCGTGGCCAGGGCGATGTATGCTGCGATCGGGGTCAGCGTGTCCGCGACGAACTCACGCACGATGGGCGTGAGTCGTAGCGGTTCGGAACTCGTATTACTGCTCGGTGAGAGCAAGTTACCTCTAGCGCACCAGCTCCAGGATCGAAAGTTCGGCGGCATCGCCCGGACGCACGCGCGTCTTTATGATCCGCGTGAACCCGCCGGTCCGCTCCTTGAGCGCCGGTGCGATTTGGTCGACCAGCTTCTTGGTGACGGCGGGTTCGGTCAGGTACGCCGCAACGATGCGGCGCGAGTGTAGATCGCCGCGACGGGCTGTCGTGATCAAGCGCTCGACGATCTTCGAGACTTCCTTGGCCTTGATGCTGGTCGTCTCGATCTTTTCGTGTTTGAAGAACGACGTCGCAAGGTTGCGCAGCAGCGCCTTCCGGTGCCCGTCGGTACGGGAGAGTCGTTTCATCGCAATCTGATGCGGCATGCTGGCGCGTCGCTAGCCGGGTTGGCGGAGCGACAGTCCCCTTTCTTCGAGAACTTGCTTGATCTCGTCGAGCGATTTCTTGCCGAAGTTCCGCATCTTGATGATCTCGTCTTCGGTCATGTCGAGCAGCTCGGAAACCTTCGAGATCCCAGCGCGCTTGAGACAGTTGAACGAACGCACCGACAGGTTGAGGGTCTCGACTGGGATATCCCACTCGCTCGCCGGCGCCGTCGCCGGCGGTTTCTCTTCTTGCGTGAAGTTGACGAACAGATCGAGCTGCTCTTGCAACAGTCCGGCCGCGGTCGAGAGCGCGTCGTCGGGCGTGACCGAACCGTTGGTCTCGATCTCGATCGTCAGGCGGTCGAAATCGACCGACTGGCCGACGCGCGTATCGTCGACGGTGAAGTTCACTTTGCGAATCGGCGAGAAGATCGAATCCATCGGAATGAGCCCAATGAGGTGCTCGACGTTCTTCTGGCGATCGGCCGTGACGTAGCCGCGGCTCTTCTCGATGCCGATCTCCATCTGCAGCTTGGCGCTCTTCGCGCTCAAGGTGGCGATATGGTAGTCGGGCTGAAGGATCTCCACGTCGGCGTCGGGCGTGATGTCGGCGGCGGTCACTTCGCGGGCGCCGCTGACCGAGAGCGTCAGCACCTTGGGCTCGTCGCTGTTGAGCTTGATGGGCAGACTTTTGAGGTTGAGCAGCAGGTTCGTCGTGTCTTCGACGATGCCGGCGATGGTCGAGAACTCGTGCAGCACGCCGTCGATCTTGACGTAGGTGACGGCGGCGCCGGGAATCGCCGAGAGCAGCACGCGGCGCAAGCCGTTGCCGAGCGTGATTCCGAAGCCGCGATCGAGCGGCTCGATGACGAATTTGGCGAAGTTATCGCGGCGCTCACGAACCTCGATGTTCGATTGATGCGGCGCTTCGATGACGGTCATGATGTGCTTTGGTTTCCTTCGTTGCCGTTTACGTTATCCGCAGCTCGCTTGCACGAACCACGATCCTACGCCGAACGGCGGCTTGTGGGGATTAGCGCGAGTAGTATTCGACGATGAGCTGTTCGTCGACCGGCGTATCGATCTGCTCGCGGCTCGGTAGGGCGCTGACCTTTAGCGCGAGATCCTGGTCGTTCCATTCGAGCCATTCGGGATGCGGCCGGTTCTTGACGTACTCGAGATTCGATTGGATGATCGGTGACTTCTGCGAACGATCGCCGATTGTGATCACGTCGCCCGGGCGCACCAGGTACGACGGAATGTTCACGATGCGGCCGTTGACGCGGAAATGGCGGTGCGTGACGAGCTGGCGCGCCTGGGCGCGGCTCGACGCCAGGTTCATGCGGTAGACGACGTTGTCGAAGCGGCGCTCGAGCAGCTGCAAAAACGTCTTGCCCGTCTGGCCCGGAACGCGGGCCGCTTCGCGGAAATAGTTCTCGAANNTTCTCGCGCAGCTGGCGGCCGTATTCCGAAATTTTCTGACGACTCGGCTTGCCTTGGGTCTTCTGACCGGGCGCCGTGCCACGCCGCTCGACGGCGCACTTTTTCGAAAGGCAGCGATCGCCCTTGAGGAAGAGTTTGATCTTTTCGCCGGTTTTGCTCGCAGCCGTTTCGCGACGGCACAAGCGGCAGACCGGACCCGTATAACGCGACATCTTCTACCTAAACTCTGCGGCGCTTGGGCGGCCGGCAACCGTTGTGGGGAATGGGGGTGACGTCCTTGATCA
>PLDY01000032.1:11806-11988 GCA_003136895.1 Candidatus Erabacter solicola
GAGTGGATGTGCGCGACGCCTGAAACGACGTTCTTAAACTCGCGCTTCTTGCGCGTCTTGGTTTGTTTCTTGGCAGCCAATGGTGCTCCGATTTATCCTTGCCCCGCGCAACGAGCCCGGGCTGTCGTCGCCTCGACCGGCGGCGCCGAAGGCGACCCGATCTTGCTACACGGACGAGCGGC
>PLDY01000105.1:0-206 GCA_003136895.1 Candidatus Erabacter solicola
GCGTTGGGTGGAAGGGTCAAGATCGACATCGTCGACATTCCATCGCCGGCAAAGCGGCCGCAACGGAAGAAGGTCGCACCCGCCAAGCTCTAGCTAGCCGCCCCCGTTTACCCGAGGAGCTTATCCGGTGTGATTGGGAGATCGCGGATTCGGATGCCGGTGGCGTGATAGATCGCGTTTGCGACGGCGGCGGCTGAGCCGGCGAT
>PLDY01000105.1:265-6170 GCA_003136895.1 Candidatus Erabacter solicola
CCGACGTCGGGATCGACTTCGACCTCGGCAAAATGCGCGCCGAAACTCGCTGTTTCGTGCGCCGCTTCGTCGGGGGAGGGCTTGTCGTCAACGAGCATCTCGATGCCGGCCGCGGGCACGACTCCATTTAGCGCAACGAGTTGGTCGCGCAGACGTCCCGCAGCGACCGCGACGACCGAGCCGATGCTGCCGGAGGTCTGCGACCCGGCAGCGACCGGCGCAGCCGGTAGGTCGGTATTGCCGAAATCAAAGCGCACGCGCTCGAACGGGATACCGAGGATCTCCGCCGCGAGTTGTCCGTAGACGGTCGGGGAGCCCGTGCCCTGCTCGATCGTGCCGCTCTGGACGACGACGCTGCCATCGGGGTTCATGCGAATGCGCACGCTTGCGGCGCTGCGGTGCGACGAGCGCGCGGCGCTCGCCATGCCGACGCCCACGAGCATGCGACCGCGAGTCGTCGAACGCGCGTTCGGGTTCCGATCCTTCCAGCCGAACCGTTCCGATGCGAGCCGGTAGCACTCGCGCAAACGTTTGCTGCTGTACGGTTTGCCCGAATTGGGATGCAGCTCGGAATAGTTGCGCAGACGAAGTTCCAGCGGATCGAGCCCGATGGCGTAACTCAACTCATCCATCGCGGACTCCAGCGCGAACGAGCCGGTCGAGTCGCCGGGCCCGCGCTGGGGCGTCGGTTTGCTGATGTGCAGGCGCGAAAGCGTCTGCGACAGCCCGAAATTCGGCACCGCATAGAGATCCCGGCTGAACGAAGCGCACGATTCTATGAACTCGTCGGAGAGGCTGGTTTCGTTCACCACCTCATGCGTCACCGATTGCAAACGTCCGTCGCTGCCGGCGCCGAGCGAAACGACTTGCAGGGTCTGCGGCCGGTGCCCGACCCAGCCGAACATCTGTGGCCGCGTGACCAGCAGCTTCACCGGCCGCCTCACCATTTTCGCAGCCATCACCGCCAGCGGTACGTGGGACCACATCGTTCCTTTGGAACCGAACGCGCCGCCGACAAACGGCGCCATGACGCGGATCTGCGCCGGTTCGATGCCGAACATCGCGGCCAGGCGACGCTGGACTCCGAAGGCCCACTGCGTCGAATCGTGGACGACGAGCTGGTCGCCGCGCCATTGCACGACGGTTCCGTGCGTCTCCATCGGGTTGTGGTGCTCGGTCGGCGTCGTATACGTTTGTTTCAGCTTGACCGGCGCTCCGGCAAACGCTTCCGCCGGCGTGCCGCGTTGCTTTGGCGCGGGCGCGTCTCCGGCCGGCTTGGGAACGAACTTCGTGCCGAGGGTCATATCCGTTGTCGGCGTGTGCGCTTCGTAGGTGACGCGGACGAGTTGGGCCGCGTGGACCGCCTGCTCGAACGTCTCGGCGATCGCGACCGCGACCGGTTGCCGATCGAATTCGACGACGTCGTTTTGGAGAACGAAGAGGAGCGTGTCGTTTGGAGTTGCTTTCTTCGCGTTGACGCGGGGCGCGTTGAGGTGCGTCATGATCTCAAGGACGCCGGCCGCATGGCGTGCCGCGGTCGTGTCGATCGCGGTGACGCGGCCGTTTGCGATCGTGCTGGGGACGACGACGGCGTGCACGAGGCCTTCGACATCGTTGTCGCCGACGTACGTGGCGCGTCCAGTTACCTTTACAGGCCCGTCGACGCGGTCGCGGGGCGCACCGGTGAGCGGCTGACTCATGACGCCACCGTTTCCAGCGCACGGACCAGCGTGCGCTTTGCGAGCGTGATCTTGAAGTCGTTCTTGCCGTGGCCACGCGCGCCGGTGAGTGCGGCCTCGGCTGCGCGTTCGAAGCTGCCGCGGGTTGCCGGTGCACCGATCAGGAGTTTCTCAGCCGCCGGTGCGCGCCAGGGAATCGTTCCCACGCCGCCCAGTGCGACGCGAGCGTTTCGGATCATTCCGCCGGCGATGTCGAGCGCGACGGCGGCGGAGGTCAGGGCGAACTCGTATTGCGCGCGGTCGCGGACTTTGAGATATGTCGAGCGTGTGGCGAACGGCACGATCGGTATCGAGATGCCGGTGATGAGTTCNNAGGACGGCATCCAGCGCCATGAGAGGCACGGCGACATCGGAGGCGTGCGCGGCGATGCAGTGCTCGCTCGTGCCGAGGATCGCCTCCATCCGGTTCTCGCCGCCGAGCGCCGAGCAGCCGCTTCCGGGCGTGCGCTTGTTGCACGGCGTCGCGGTGTCGCGGAAGTATGGGCAGCGGGTCCGCTGCATGACGTTCCCACCCATCGACGCCATGTTGCGTAACTGCGGGGACGCGCTCGCGTCAAGGGCCATCGCGATCATCGGGAAGAGTTGCCGGACAGTGGCGTCAGCCGCAACATCGCTCATTCGCGCGAGTGCGCCGATGTGCACGAAATCGCCGCGCTGCTCGACCTTCGCGAGCGGCAGCCGGTTGATGTCGACGAGCAGCGTCGGCTCCTCGACGTAGATCTTCATGAGGTCGAGAATATTCGTTCCGCCCGCGACGAACCGCGCGCGCCCGTCGTGCTGGATCGCCGCGATCGCGGCCGGCGAGTCTTCGACCCGCGTGTAATGGAACGGATTCATGACGTCCCGCCCCAGTCGAGGACCGCATCGACGATATGCGGATAGCAACCGCAGCGGCAGATGTTCCCGCTCATCTGCGCTTGCACGCTTTCGCGATCGAGCGCGTGCTTTTCGTTCGCCATGCCGACACAGGACATGATCTGTCCGGACGTGCAGTAGCCGCATTGGAACGCGTCGTGTTTGATGAATGCGGCCTGGAGCGGATGGAGTGCTGCGCCGCGCGCGAGCCCTTCGATCGTCGCGATCTTGTCGCCGGCGTGCATCACCGCGAGGGTCAGACACGAATCGATCCGGCGGCCATTGACCAAGACCGTGCACGCGCCGCACGTGCCCTGGTCGCAGCCCTTTTTCGTCCCCGTCAGGGCGAGGTGGTCGCGGAGCGCGTCGAGCAGCGTCACGCGGGGATCGAGCGAGAGCCGGTGGTCGGTCCCGTTGACGTTGAGGACCACGGGCATTCCTGAGCCCGCCGGCGCGGCCGGATTGCCTTGTGCCCCAGCGGGCAATCCGGTGGTAACTTGCAGCGCAATCGCCGAGGCCGAGGTTCGCGCGACGAACTGGCTCCGAGTCATGCCACCGGGCGGCTTTGGATCATCCATGACCCATCTGTTCCCCGAATTGATGAAGTCTAGTAGTCCGCCCCCGGCGCCGGAAGCCTTTAGTACACGGCGACCGCGGACGGGTTGATGAAGAACGGAAAACCGAGCTGCAGCAGGTTCGTTCCGTCGTACGGCGGGGGCACGCCGATCGCGCCGTTGCCCGAGCCCGTTGCGACCCAAACGATGCTGTCGGCATCGATCGCAAGCCCGCGCGGCTTGAAGATCTTTGTCGTCAGCAATCCGAGCGGCGCACCGGCCGAAGAGTAGACGTCGAGCCCATCTTGGCTGCCGGCGAGCATCACGTCGCCGGCGCCGACGATCACGTCGGCNNTGCCCGATCGTGACATCGGCGGCGCCGAGGGCATACGGCGGCGAGTAGCGAGACAGCGCGCCGTTCGTTGTGACCATCCAAAGGTGTTGCGCTGCGTCGAGCGTGAGCGCCGAAAGCACCCCGCCCGCGTTGAGCGTGACCGGCCCCGCCGTCGTGTACGGCGGCGGATAGATCGTCACGGCTCCGGTGCTGGCGTTTCCGACGATCACGTCGTCGTGCGCGTCGATCACGAGCGCGACCGGATTATGGATCTGCGTCGAAATCGTCGACGGGGCACCGGTGTACGGCGGCGCATAGTAGGTCACGGTCGAGTTGTTGTCGTTTGCGACGAAAAGCGTTCCGTTCGATGTAAACGCGACCGAGAACGGACCGCTGATTCCGGTCGTGATATCCGCGATCGGCGCAGCGGCTCCGATCGGCCAGACGGAGACATCGCCGTTCCCGGTATCGGCGACTGCGATGATTTGCGCCAAACCGAGCGCGAAGCTCGCCGTGCAGTGCGCCGTTGGATCGGTGCACGCGGAGGAGACCGCGTTGATCGTGAGCGACCCGTTCGTGACGGGCCGGCTCGCCGGATCGTTGACCGTTAACGTATTGCCGTTCACCGAGGCCGAGTAGCCCGTACCCGTCGTGCTCGCGCTCCACGTGGGTGCGCCGGGGCCGGCAATGATGCTACCGTCGGCATCTTTGGCGACCAGCGTGAGTTGCGCGTTCGCCCCGGTGGCGTTGAAGCGGTAGATCGGCCCCTGCGCGCCGTTCACGATATGCGTAGTGAGGAAGAGCGCCGCCGGCGTCGTGACGGTCTGCGTCAAGGTGACGGGGACGCCCGCCAGCGTGACGCCGATCGCGTTCGCCGCTCCGGAAACGATTTGAACCGGAAACGAGGTTTGCTCGGAGATCGGGTTGCCGCTCGGCGCGCCCCCGACGAGGAAGCCATCGTATAGAATGAGCGACGCCGTATATGTTCCAGGCAACAGCAGAAGCGGAATCGTGCACGTGCGCGGCGAGCCTGACGTGCAGGGCGAGCCCGCGCCGGAGAGCGAGTAATTTTGCGATGATCCCGGCGTGCATCCCGCGCAGCCCGCGCCCGGCGCTAGCGTGAGCGTCGCGGAGCGGCTGACCGCCGAGACGTACGCGGCGTGACGCACCGACGCATTCATGCTCGCGTCGGGCGCTGGGATCGTGAGGATGATCGAGGCGGTCGCGGGAGCGATCACGCCTTGTCGTGGCGTCGTGGGGGAACTGGTCGATCCGCCGCTCGAGCATGCGGCGAGGAATGTAGCGGCGAGCGTTACGCCGAGGAGCTTGTAGGCCATCATCGAGCTGATGCGTATCATCGCACGCCTCCCTTAGGTCGTGATTGAACTGCGAGACCGCTTGTCGTGACCGTCACGGGAATCATCATGCTCGAACCCGAGCCGCCCGTGATCGTGATCGAGCACGAGCCGACGGCCAGCGGCGTGATTGTATAGTTCGCGCTCGGACCGGCCGTCGAAACAGCAGAGGCCGTTACGATCCCCGAGCACGTATCGATCTCGTTGAAATTCCCGGCGAAGCCGGTTTGCGAGACCCCCAGATTTTGCGCCGCCGCACTTCCGGTCGCCACGAACGAGAGCCCCAGCGGGGTCGGCACTACTGCGGGTGCTGGAATTGGCGTTGGCGTCGGCGACGGTGTCGGCGTCGGCTGGAATCCGGTGTTGGTAGCAGTGCAACCGGCTGCTATGAGCAGCACGGCCGCTGCGACGGTTTGAAAAAGCTTCATGGATGGCGGCATCCTCCCTTATCGAGAGTGATGGTCGCACGCGGCGCGTCCAGAAAGCGTCCAGGGTTCTGGATGCTTCTTGGACGCATGCGCCGTTACGCTCGACTACGATGGATAGCCGCAGAGAGCCAGCCGCCCAGATCTTCGTGGTCCGGGTTGCTCATAACGAGCCGTACCTGCCGGATGACCACTGGAGCGCGACGATCGTCCACGTGGCGAGCGGAGCGCGCCGCACGATCGTCAGCTACGACGATCTACGCGGTTTTATCGAGGAGCGGCGGGCGCGTTCAAGCCACGATTGAACGGCAAGTTCGCGTAGACGGCTCCGTGCGGCGCGAGCACGCGGACTCGGTCGGCCAGTAACCGCCGGCCGAGTTCCAGCGCTGCCGCAGCCGCGCGCATATCCTTCCGAGCGGCGGCTTCATGGGCGATGGCGACGGCGACGCGCCCCGGATGGCGCTGACGATCGGGCCGCGCGGCAAGTAACGCTCCGAGTTCGAGCGCAGGCTCGCGGGCCTCGGTGCCGCGGCCCGCTGCGAGCAGCGCCTCAATTAAGATCGCTAAATCGTCCGGCAGCGCGTTGCCCGCGCCGCATTCGCGCCGTTCGGCAATCCCACTCTGGAGCGAACCGATACCGCCT
>PLDY01000047.1 GCA_003136895.1 Candidatus Erabacter solicola
AGGCAGTGCGGACTTTGTCGCAAGTCTGGGTCCTTGATGAAGACACCGTGTTGAGGCAAGCAGATTTGCGACGATTACGAAAAGTACGTCCTCTTTTCGTATGCGAGGAACAGTTGTTGCCATAACCATTCGCGCTTCACGCTGTGCGCGTCCCACCACAATGAAGAGCATACCGGCGATTGGAAGACGTGCGCTGCTTGCCGTGAGTCCTTCGAGACCGAGATGTATGTGTGGTATGGCACGAATGAATATAACTTCGAAACGCTCGCAACCCCCCCCCGAAATACGAGCCGACACTCTGCGCGCAGTGCGGACGGCGCATATTGTTAGGCGAGGATGAATACACGTTGAAGCCAGGCGGCGAATATGTCTGTAGCTCCTGCTTCGACCGTCGGCGTCCCCTTTAACCGCGGTCCCTATCAGGATTAAATTGAAGAGCAGCGTGTAGCATGTCGAGAACACCGTCGAGCTTCTTCTGAAGCATTGAGGCGGGAACGCTACGAGACTCCAAAGATCCTGTCGCTGGAGTTGCGCGTTTTTTGGGCGAGTGAGGCCGCGTCGACTGCGGAGGCGGGCTCTGCGCCGAAGGCGGCCTCGCCTTAAGCCGCGACGATCGTCTTACGGCGCTTCGGCCCGGCTTTCTTGGCTGGGCCCTTCGGTCGACCGCCTCGCTTGCCGTTTTCCCGTGCGGCCTTGGCTTTCGCCGTCGTCGTCGCGGCGCCCCCACGGCGGCCGAGCATCCGCGCCGCCCCGGCCGGGCCAAGCGCTAATGCCTCTAGGTCCTCGACGTGATAGCCCGTGTCCAGCGCGTCCCACCAAAGTGAGAATCCCGGCGGCATGAGCCGCACGCCAAGGAGGGCTTCGCGGGACGCCGACGCCGGCAATGCCTTCAAAGCGCTTAGCGGCACAGCGAATGCACCGCCCGTGCTCAGCTCGATCTCGTAGCGATCGCGGTCCGAATCGAACCGAACCGCCGTCGCGTGCGGTTTCTTCGCGGCAGCTTTGCCCCTGGCGGCAAGCGTCTTGATCTGCGCGTCCGTCGCGCGAATCCGTGCTAGCGTTTTCATTGTTGCATGCGCTCCCATTCCGCGAGGACCTCGTCATACACAGTGACGGCTACGATGAGTGCCTTCTTGATGTCCGGCGCTCGTACCGTACCACGTACATCGAACGGTTCAACGATGCCATCGATGAATGCGACCAAGAGGACGCCTCCGTCAAACTCGACGTGCGCGTGAACCGGGTCGTGGTCCTTCGGGAAGACCTTGAACTCGTACCCTCGCGCCCGTACGGTCCCCACGAATCAATGGTAAACCCAAGCGTATGGGTTGTCAAGGCCGCGAGCGCCGACGACTGGGCCCCGCGCCCCGAAGACCCATGCGGTATCCGGGTCGGCTAGGTGAGAGAGGCAGCAGACGGGGACGAATACGCTCCGCTCTTCTGCACACCGCTTATGGAAGAGACGCGGCGTGATCGAGGACCCGTGCGGACTTTGCGAGCTTCGGAAGTGGTGAACAAGAAAAAACTGCGACGGTAGCGCGGTTCGTGTGGTAGCCCCAACGGGATTCGAANNCAGCCGTTCCCGTCCGTTACCGAATAGGCCCTGATACGAGGGATTCCGGCGCATCTGCTTCCCGTCCAATCCCGACCGTTACCGGCCCATCCTGGCCGCTCCGTTCCAAAATGTTCCACGCGGCGTCTGCCCGCTTATCTGATCCGCGCTTAAGGTGTTTCCTTTAGGAACATCAGGATCGTTTCGTTCGGCATGGTCCCATGTCGGGCGTTCGGAACTACGCAGAGTCGTGCTGCGGGGATGGTCCTGAACATCTCGACGGCGTGCTCCGGCGTGGCGATATCTCCGTCGCCGACGATGACCAGAGTCGGCGTTTTGGTGCTCTCATTCGACAATCGGCATTACAGCGAACACCTATCTGCACGCCGTGGCGACGCGAAATAGGACGGGGGGTCAGGTTGCGGCTGGGGCTAGTGCCACCGGGAGATCGGCGGCTTTGAGATTGATGCGGAATACGGGGCCCGTGGGGCCGGCTTGGTCGGTGAGGAGTATCTTGACCGGCTTGAAACCGGCCGGCGCGATGAATCTGAGCGTGACGCGCGCGGTGGCACCCGGCCGCAGACTGTAAAAGGCATCGTAGACGTGGAGCGGACCGCCATCGACGGCGACGCCGTCGGCGTCAACGAGCGCCGCAGAAAATTGGCCCGAACGGTCTTTGCTCGTGCCGTTGGACACAAGGCAACTGAACATGAGACCCGTTTGGCCGGAAGAAGGCTGGTACTCTGCGGCGGTCGCCGTTCGGATCGTCATCTTGCGAATGCGCACCTTACCGTTGAACAGGGTCGAAGCGAGGCCACCGCTTATCCCATTGAGTTGATTAGCTCCGCCGGGAATCGGCGTCGCTGCCGCGTCGGTCGCCTGCGGGCTGAGCTGCGTCAGTACGCAAATCATGGCGCCGGCAAAGAGTGCGATGGCTGAAGCTCGTTGCATTTTTGTTCCTTTGTAAATAGTGGTACTGAAACGCAACCGTAAGGCCGACTTCAGCGAGTCGTCGGTTTGTGAATCGCTCTTGACGTACGCCAACAGTCTACCGGCCGCCTCGTATCAGGACTTGCTTAGGGCAGCGCTCGCTGCGCGGTGCAACGCCGGTCCTTCCAAAATGAAGAAACCGCGTAACCACGCGGTTCTTGGTGTAGCCCCAACGGGATTCGAACCCACAACCAGTGATCCCGGCCGATCCCTGGCGAACCCGTAAAGATCGATCTGGTGAGGCTTTTCGGCGCATCCGCGTCCGAGTCGTCCCCTCCGATTCCGGTTAAATCCGACGACTCCGTGACAAAATCGTGACAACTAGGAGCCCAACAGGAGTCGAGCGCCTGTGGGCTGTTATGCCGCTTTCACCGTACGGCTCGCAAGCTTCACGCGAAGCCGCTTTCGAAGTACGCCGAGGATGAGCGCGAGATTATCCATGCTCGGATTGCCGTTCGTCGAGAGCATCCGATGCAGACTCTTTGCCGGCTTACCCATCGCCGTCGCTAGTCGCTCAAATCCGATGGTGGCATTCACGAGGTCACTTAGGACGAGGCGCGCGGTATCCGGCTCTCCATTGAGAAAAAGCGTAACGGCTTCGTCGAGGAGCGCCTTCGCGAACGCGGGATCGCGCTTCACACGTTCGACGGCGACGTATCTGGAATCGCGAGTTAAAACCATAATGTTCACCTCCGCTTCGATCTCGAAGCTGCCTTCCGCGTCCTATATACCGGGCAGCGCTTCCAACGCATCGATTTGCGCCTGCGAAGGCGTGCCACCCGCGCTTTCAGTCATCTGCGCATTGAACCCATCGACGACTCGGCCCTTGGGTAGTAACCCCGACACGCGTCCTGCGCGCACCACGTGGCGACCCTGGGATCGAAGTGTCCAAGACGAGACTCGGCTGGCATTCCCTCGCCGCCGAGCACTTTCGGATGATGACGGCGGCTCGGAACTTCATAGCTGCGCACCACCTCGGCTACGTAGAGCCGATCGCCCGCAACGTCATGGCATTCGAAGACGCCGCCGACATCGACCACGCGCCGCAGCGGCGAGCGCGAACCCTTCCCGCCCTCGTAGCGCGTTTGGCCGATCACGACGCAATGCTCGCTCACGCACCGCGCACCGAACGCGCCTTGAATCGTCCGATGGAGTTCGGGCAACGTGCTGTCGGCGCTCACGGCAACAAGGCGCCAGGGCAGCGGCTGCCATCCTACGCAGGAAACGCGCAAATCGTACACGCGCTTATCGCCGCTCCGCTTCTTTAGCAGGGCACTGATCCCAATCCCCTGGGGCGGCTACGCGACACGGAGCGTGAAATCAACACGCACCACATCGTACGGAAACGTGACGCATCCGTCGGCGGTGCGGTCGAGCACGCCCGCCTTGAGAAGTGATTGAACGTCGCTGTGAACAGCTTTCACATCGCGGTTGGCCTGACGTGCAACCTCCCGTATGCTCATCCCACCCTGTCCCGTCATGACCTTCAGCAGCTCCCAACGTTTGACCGTCAGGACCTTCCACAGTAGCTCAATAGACTCGAAGGAGATGGATGCGCCTTGCCGTTTACCTCGAAAAGCAGTCGCCATTTGCCTCTTCGTTTCTTCTATCGACGACACGCTAAGGGTCACTGTCTTCATGTTTGCGTCTCCACGTCTCTACGTCGCGCCAAAACTCCGCTTGCAAACTTTTCAGGTCCGTGAAATCGTATCGGACTTCACGATCGCCGAGGTGCTTATGATCGCCCTTGCCGGCCTCGTTGTCATATCGCAGCACGCAGATACCGCTGGACACGAGTGCGAGGCGGTATTTATAGCCGTGACGACTTCCTCGCATGGGTCGCGGAATGCGCCAGATCGCGATCTCGATGAAAGTCGTTTCCGGACCAACCGTTTGCGAAGCAGCAACTCGGTCATGTTGGAGTTTATACCAACAAAGGGTGCCTGTTGTCAATGTATCCAACGGCACTCGCTGGCGATCGGCGGTAGGCTCGAGAACGTGGTCCCTTTGGTAGCCCCAACGGGATTCGAACCCGTGTTACCGCCGTGAGAGGGCGGCGTCCTAGGCCTCTAGACGATAGGGCCAAGAAAAAAACTCCCGGAGCTGGACTCGAACCAACATTGAGGACTTCAGAGGCCCCTCGCCTACCATTGACGGATCCGGGATTGGTCTTTTCAATTATCAGGAACGAAATCAGCGATCGCTTTAGTTTCCGATTGCGGGCGCCATATGTTTCCGTTTGGCTGTGGCAATTCGGGCAGAGCATTCGTAGGTTTTCGACGCGGTGGTCATCATTGACACCGTTTCGGTGGTCGATTTGGATGACTAGCGGGTTACCCCTCCACTCTGAGATTCCGCATTCCTCGCACTGATTTACGAGTATACCAGCCTCGAGCAAGCGCCGCTTTATCGTCCACCGGCTCTTGCTGGTCGCGAGGATGTGTTCGAGGGTCCACCGCTGTTCTCGTGGTCGAATGTCGCCGCGCCGGACGGCTCTCCCCCACGAGTCATAAGCAAAGCCGAAGCGCTCTCGGCATTCACGATATGAGTGACCGGCGTCGTAGTAGCGAGCTACGGCGTTCCAATCATACTGCAATTGGCCGCCATGACGAGCAGCAGGACCGGGAACGATCGTACCGCGGCGGATCGCCTTGTACCACGCGTCCGCGTGGAAGCCGAACTGGCGTTGACACTCGGCGAGCGTGTGACCCTCATCGCGGTAAGCCAGGACACGAACCCAGTCAATCTTGCACCGCGCCATACCGAACATATGTTCGATACAGCACAAGCTTTCCTTGCTAGGCATCGCGAAATCGCCGTCAAAATCGGCACCGCGAAAACGCAGTGCCGCCGGGTACACCATCCAAGACAAGCGCATCGCCCGCTCGGTGGCGAAGAGCGCGAGTCCCCCATTTCGGAGGTTTCTTGCAAGCAGTCATCCTGGTCGGCGGCGAGGGCACGCGGCTTCGTCCGCTCACGTACGGTACCCCAAAACCGATGGTGCCGCTCTTCGGCGTACCGTTCTTAGAGCGCACGCTCTCGCGCTTGCACCACGCCGGCATCGACGACGTCATCCTCGCCGCCGGCTANNCCATCACCGAACACCTCGGCGACGGCTCGCGCCTCGGCATGAAACTCACCTACATCATAGAGGAAGCTCCGCTCGGCACCGCCGGCGCGCTGCGCAATGTCGAGCAGCATCTCAAGGGTTCGTTCTTCGTACTCAACGGCGACGTGCTGACCAGTCTCGATCTGACGCGAATGCTCGCCTACCATAAAGAGAAGAACGGGCTCGGCGTCCTTCATCTGATCCGCGTCGAAGATCCCTCAGCCTTCGGCTGCGTCGTGCACGACGAAAACGGACGCGTCTTGAGTTTCGTCGAGAAGCCGCCGCGCGACGAGGCACCGNNGAGATCAACGCCGGCACGTACCTTCTCGAACCCGGCGTACTGCAAGTCATTCCGCCGGGCCGCAACGTCTCGATCGAGCGCGAGACGTTCCCGATGCTCCTCGCCGGAGGCGCGCCACTCTACGCGTACACGACCGACGATTACTGGCTCGACCTTGGCCGGCCCGACCAGTACCTCAAAGCGCACCGCGACGTCCTCGACGGCAAACTGGTTCTCGGCCCCACTGCCGACCCCGATGCCCATCAGGGCACGTTCTGGCACGTGGGCGACCCGGAGATCCCAGCAAGCATCCGGCCGCCAGCCTTTTTAGGCACCACGGCCGAGCTGGCCGCCACGGCAATCGCCGGCCCTTACACGGTCCTGGGCAGCGGGACGCGCCTCGAGGCGGGGGCGGAAGTCACAGATTCTGTTCTCTGGGACGGCGTCTCGATCGGGGCGCGCGCGCGCGTAACAGAATCTATCCTGGCAAGCAACGTGCGTGTCGGTGGCGCCGCGAGCATCGGAGCTGGTAGTGTAATCGGACACGACGCCGTCATTGACCCTGAGGCGGAAATCGCGCCTCATTCGCGCATTAGTACTGTCCAGCGGGCGCAGGCGTAACAATCGTCCAGTTTATCAATGGGCCCCTGGGGGTAAAACTAGGACAGACACGTTTTCCCTGAGGTGCCGCTTTGCTCTACCGTACGATGCTCGCCCCGCTGCCCCCATCCACGCTGTTCATGAGCTCGTTTCCTCCTCGTGAATGTGGCATCGCCACGTTCACTAAGGACGTGGTAGACAGCCTCGACCGAGCGTATGGCACGAACAGCCAAGTGGTGTGCATTGACGAGCCCGGCGGCGAAGCCCGCACCTATCCGGCCGGCGTTATTGCTGCCCATTTACAGCAGGACGATCGCGAATCATACCGTCGCACGGCGCGCGTCGTGAATGCGCATTCGGCCGAGTTGCTCAACGTGCAGCACGAATACGGATTGTTCGGCGGCCCCGACGGCGCATGGTTTCTCGATTTCCTCGAAGACGTCGAGAAACCGGTCGTCGTTTCGCTGCACACCGTGTTGCCGCAACCGAGCGATTCGCACCGTTCGGTCGCACGCCGCATCTGCGAACGCGCGGACGCGGTCGTCGTACTCTCGCAGACCGGCAAAGATATTTTGACCGAAGGGTACGGCGTCGCAGCTGAAAAGGTGAACGTCATCCATCACGGCGTTCCCGACGTTCCGTTCCGTTCGACCGATACCGCGAAAGCGTCGTTCGGTATCGGCGAGCGGCTTTTGATTTCAACCTTCGGTTTGATCAGCCGCGGCAAAGGTCTCGAATATGCGATCGAGGCGATGCGCGAAGTCGTCAAGCGCCATCCTGAAGCGCTGTACCTTATTCTCGGCCAGACCCATCCCGGCGTACGCCGCCACGAAGGCGAATCGTATCGCGAATCGCTGACCGCGATGATCGCCGAATACGGTTTGCAAAACAACGTGCGGCTCATCGACAAATATTTGGAATTCGACGAGCTCGTCGGCTATTTGAGCGCGACGGATATCTACGTGACGCCGTATCTCAATCCGGTACAGATCGTCAGCGGGACGCTGGCCTACGCGGTCGGCTGCGGCAAAGCGATCGTCTCGACGCCGTACCTGTATGCGAATGAATTGCTGGCGCACGGTCGCGGTTTCCTAGCCGGCTTCCGCGATGCCGGCGCCATGGCCGAGCGCATCCTGGCCTTGCTCGACGATCCGTTCTTGCGCCGCGCGACCGAACGGCGCGCCTATCGCTTCGGCCGGCAGATGACCTGGCCGCACGTCGCCTTCGAGTACGGAAAATTGTTCGCCGAACTCGCTCCGCAAGGCTCGCGCGAGCGAGCCCTGGTCTTACCGGCCTAGCGCCATGTGGCATCCGCCGAGCCTCGAGCATCTCCGGGTGCTCAGCGACGATACGGGGATCATTCAGCACGCGGTTCGCGACGTTCCCAATCGCGCGACCGGATATTGCACGGACGACGTGGCGCGCGCGTTTATCGTCGCGTGCGGCGCGGCGAGCCACGAGCGGTTGCGGGCCGATGCGTTGCGCCTCGGCTCGATCTACCTTTCCTTCTTACACGACGCGCAGTTGCCCGACGGGCGCTTCCATAATTTCATGAGCTACGAGCGCCGCTGGCTCGACGAGGTCGGAACCGAGGATTCGCTCGGCCGCGCGGTCTGGGCACTCGGCTTCGGCATGCGTGGCGCGCCGCGCGAAGGCTGGCGTGCTCTCTGCGGTGAGATGTTGGAGCGCGCGCTGCCGGGCGTCAACGAGCTCGAACATCCCCGCGCCATGGCGTTTGCGGCACTCGGGCTCGTCCACGCCTACGAGGCGACGAACCGCTCGCGTGCCTCGCTTGAAGTTGCGCTGCGCCGGATTGCTTCGGTCCTGCGCGCCCACTACGAGACGAGCCGGGCCCCGGGCTGGGAGTGGTTCGAACGGACGATGACCTACGACAACGCCCGCCTGCCCGAGGCACTCCTTCGGATTGGGGCGGCCTTGGAAGAGCCCGAACTCGCCGGGCTCGGCCTGCGAACCCTGAACTTCTACGAATCGATCGTGATCGAGAACCGGATGTTCGTTCCGATCGGGAACGCCGGCTGGTACTCGCGCGGCGGCCGTCGCGCGCGGTATGGCCAGCAGCCGCTCGAAGCGGCCGCAATGGTCGATGCGGCGCTGGTCGCGCATGCCGCGACCGCCGAGATCCGTTACCGGCGTTTGGCCGAGATCGCACTCGAATGGTTCTATGGTCGCAACACGCGCGACGCCGTGATGGCGAGCTCGGGCGGTTGCTTCGATGGCCTCGAAGAGCTGGCGATCAACCGTAATATGGGCGCCGAATCGACCCTCGCGTACCTGACCAGTGCCCTCATGTTGGCGCAGCCCGCCACGGAAGTTTTGCGCATCGCGCGATAGCCCGTCCGCGGCTTCGAGGCTCGGAGACCTCCGGCGTCGAATAAACCTAGTCCGATGATCGTAGAAACATCCGACGCTCTAAGTAACGTCCAGCGCGACGCTGTCCGCAAAACCGACGGCCCCGTCCTCATCTTTGCGGGTGCCGGAAGCGGAAAAACGCGTGTGCTCACGCACCGTATCGCCTATCTGCTGAACGAGAAGAAAGTCTTCCCGGACCGCATCCTGGCGGTCACTTTTACGAATAGGGCCGCCGGCGAAATGAAGTCGCGGCTGGAGCGGATGATCGGCGCGACCGCGCGCGATCTGTGGGTCGGAACGTTTCATTCGATCTGCGTGCGCATGCTGCGCCGCGACGGCACGAAGATCGGCATCGCCAAGAACTTCGCGATCATGGACGAGACCGACCAGCGGTCTATCGTTCGCGACGTGCTGCACGACCTCGATTACGACGAGCGCCAGATCACTCCGGGCGCGGCCCTCGACGAGATCAGCAAAGCCAAGAACGCGCTCCTGACGCCCGACCAGTACGAGTCGAAAAACACCTCGTTCTTCGGCGAGCGTTTGGCCAAGGTCTATCGCGAGTACGACCGGCGGCTGCGCGAGAGCAACGGGCTCGATTTCGACGACCTGATCGGCCAGACGATCCGCCTGCTCGAGACCGACGGCGACGTGCGCACGCGCTACCAGAACAAGTTTCGCTACATCCTCGTCGACGAGTATCAGGACGTCAACTACGCGCAGTACAAGCTCTGCGCGATCCTGGCCGACGAGCACAAGAACCTGACGGTCGTCGGCGATGACGATCAGTCGATCTATTCGTGGCGCGGCAGCGACTACAAGAACATCCTGCGCTTCGAAGAAGATTTTCCGGGCGCCAAAGTCTTCAAACTCGAAGAGAACTACCGCAGCACGCAGACGATTCTCAACGTCGCGAACGAACTGGTCGCGAACAATAAATCGCGCGCGGAGAAGAAGCTTTTCACCAGCCGCGAGGCCGGCGAGACGATCACGGTCTACGGCGCCGAAACCGAGCGTGCCGAAGCCCGCTACGTCCTCGAAAAGATCAAAGAGCACGTCCGCGAGGGCGCGGCTTACCGCGATTTCCTGGTGCTCTACCGCACCAACGCGCAATCGCGCGTCTTTGAAGAAGGCTTCATCGGCGAGGGTATTCCCTATCGCGTCGTCGGCGGCGTCGGTTTCTACGCACGCACCGAGATCAAGGACATGATGGCATACCTGCGCTACATCGTGAATCCCTCGGATGCGGTCGCGTTCCGGCGCATTGTCAACGTTCCGCGCCGCAGCATCGGCCAACAGACGATCGCGAGTTTGGTCGATGCGGCCAACGCCGCGGGCGTCTCGGTCGGGCAGACCATCTTCGATAAGGAGATGCTGCGCCGTGCGGTCCCGAAGAAGCAAAAAGAACTCGAGCGCTTCGCCGAGCTTATCGAAGACCTGCGTTCGCGCGTCGAGAACCTCTCGATTTCGGATCTGCTCGTCGCAGTCATGGAAGACTCGGGCTACATTCGCGAACTGCAATCGGAAGATACGGTCGACACCCGCGCACGCCTGGAGAACCTGCAAGAGCTGGTCGGCGTCGCGCGTGAGTTCGAATCGCAAGAGAACGCCGGCACGCTCGACGATTTCCTGGCCAACGTCGCCCTAATCAGCGATCTCGACACGCTCGACCCCGAGACGTCCTTCGTCACTTTGATGACGATGCACGCGGCCAAAGGCCTCGAGTTCCCGGTCGTCTTTCTGACCGGTCTCGAAGACGGCGTCTTCCCGCATAACCGGGCGCTGACCGACATGACCGAGCTCGAAGAAGAACGGCGGCTCGCCTACGTCGGGCTGACGCGCGCGATGGAACGCCTCTACCTTTCGTATGCGATGCGCCGCACGCTGTACGGCAATACGTTCGCGCATCCGAAATCACGCTTCTTGGAAGAGATGCCGAGCGTCCAACCGGTCGGCAACGTCGTGCCGATGCCGCGCCCCTCGGGCGGCCGTTGGCGCGAGGTCTCGATTCACGAGACGGCCGGGAACGGCGTCAACCTCGGTTTAGCCGTCGGCGATCGCGTTCGCCATCCCAAGTGGGGCGAGGGCTTGGTCAAAGCGGTGACGGGCGCGGGCGGCGACGGGCTGCTCACCATCAACTTCCCGAACGTCGGGGAGAAGATGGTGATGCTCAAATACGCACCGCTCGAGAAAGTTTAGGGCGCGCCGCAGTCGTGACTAGCGTGCGCGTCGGTGTGGCGGGCGCGCTCGGGCGAATGGGGCGCGCGGTTTGTGCCGCGGTGTCGGATGCAAACGATCTCGAGCTCGTTGGCGGCTTCGACCGTTTCAACGTGGGCGAACCGCTGGCCGATCTGACCGGATTATCGAAGCCGGCCGGTCTGCTGTACGACGATCTGGCGGCGTTCTACGACAACGCCAAACCTGATGTCGTGGTCGACTTCACCCTGCATCCGGCGACGCTCGACGTTGCGCGCGAGGCGCTCGTGCGCGGAATCTCGCCCGTGATCGGCGCGACCGGGCGAAGCGCCGAAGAAGAGGCTGCGCTCGCGGCGCTCTGCGAACAACGCGGCGTCGGCGGAGCGCTCGTTCCGAACTTTGCAATCGGCGCCGTGCTGATGATGCGCTTTGCCGAAGAAGCTGCGCGCTACTTTCCAACGGTCGAGATCATTGAACTCCATCACGATAAGAAGATCGACGCGCCCAGCGGCACGGCGCGTCTGACCGCGCGCCGGATCGCAACCGCGACGGGCGGTTCCGCGGTTCCCATCCATAGCGTGCGCTTGCGCGGGCTGGTGGCGCACCAAGAGGTACTTTTGGGCGGGGATGGCGAGGTCCTGACGATTCGGCACGACTCACTCTCGCGCGATTCGTTCATGCGCGGCGTCGTGCTGGCGGTACGTCAGGTTCGCAAGGCGCCCGGACTCATCGTCGGCCTCGAAGGCCTAATGGAGCGCGCCTCATGAAGCTCGCCGTCGTGGGCGTCACGGGCGTCGTCGGCGAGACAATTCTGCGCGTGCTCGACGAGCGTTCGATCGCGATCGACGAACTCGGCGCATTCGCCTCGCGCGATCGCGACGAATCGCTGCAGTTTCGCGGTCAGGCCGTGCCGATTCGCGCGGCAACGCCGCAGGCGCTCGCAGCCGGCGGCTACGATGTCGTCTTCTTCGCATCGAGCGACGACGCCAGCGCCGAACTCGCGCAGCACTGCATCGATTCGGGCGCCAGAGTCATCGACAACAGTTCGATCTTCCGAATGCTGCCGAGCGCGCCGCTGGTCGTTCCCGAAGTAAATCCGCAAGCCATCGAAGCGCATCACATGCTCTTTCCGGTCGCGAATTGCACGGCAATCGTTCTCGTTGTCGGGATCGCACCGATCTTCCGAGCGGTCGGCTTGCGCAGCGTCCGTGTCGCGACCTATCAAGCGGTGAGCGGCGCCGGCCGCGCCGGACTGGAGGCGCTCGCGAACGAGGAACTCGTCGCCCTGGCCGGCCGCGAAGATCCGGTCCCGACGCCGTTCGTGGCGCCGATCTTTCGCAACGTCGTGCCGCAAGTTGGCAGTATCGACGAGCACGGCGATAGCGGCGAAGAACTCAAAGTCGTGGCCGAGACGCGCAAGATTCTCGACGCACCGAGCCTGCACGTCGCGGCCACGACCGTGCGCGTGCCGGTCCGCAACGCGCACAGCGAAGCGGTCTTCCTCGAACTGACTCGCGGCGCGAGCCTTGAAGAATTGTCGGGGGCGCTCGAAAACGCACCGGGTATCATCTTTCATCGGGAAGGCATCGTGACGCCGCGCGAGGTCGAGGGCCAGGATATGGTTCATGTCGCGCGCTTGCGCGCCGAGGAGCATTCCAACCGTCATTTCCAGTTGTGGATCGTCGGCGATCAACTACGCAAGGGCGCCGCGACCAACGGCGTGCAGATTCTCGAATTATTGATCGAGCGCGGCTATATCGGTACGCGCGAGCGCGCCGGTGTCTAACGGTTTTCGCCGCATGCCCAAGACGATCGTCCAGAAATTCGGAGGCAGTTCGCTCGCGACACCCGAGTTGCGCGAGATCGCGGCTTCGCGCGTTCTCGAATTGCGCGCGCGCGGAGCGGCGCCGGTCGTCGTCTGCTCTGCGCTCGGCCGTTCGCCCGAACCCTACGCGACCGACTCGCTCGCGGGGCTGCTCGGTCCGGCGCGCAACGGCCCCAATCGCGATCTGCTGCTCGCGTGCGGTGAAGCGATTGCGTGCGCGGTCTTCGCGGAGCTGTTGACCTCGCTCGGCGCCGATGCGCAAGCGATGACCGGAGCGCAAGCCGGAATCATCACGGACGAGAACTACGGCGACGCTAAGATTCTGCGGATCGAGCCGGTCAACGTCATCGCGGTGCTCGAGCGCGGAATGATTCCGGTCGTCAGCGGTTTTCAAGGCGTCAGTGAGTCGGGCGCGGTGACGACGATCGGGCGCGGTGGAAGCGACCTCTCCGCGATCGCGCTCGGGGCCGCGCTCGGCTCGGAAGCCGTCGAGATTTTCACCGATGTCAGCGGCGTGATGACCGGCGACCCGCGGCGCGTCGCCGGCGCGCACACGGTCGACCGTGTCTCCTACGCCGAGATGGTCGAGCTGGCGGCCGACGGCGCGAAAGTGATGCAAGCTCACGCCGCCGAGCTGGCGCATAAGACCGAGACACCGTACGCCGTCAAGGGTCTGCGCTCGAACGTCGGCACCACGATCGACGAAGGCGGCACACCCGATCGCTTGCGGCCGGTGAGCGGAATCACGTCGTTTAAGGACGTTACCTTCTTCCGGGCGATCCAAGGGGACATCCACGATCTCGAAGCGCGCCGCCAACTCGATGCCGAACTCTTTCGGCGCCTAGCCGAACGCGACGTCTCCGTCGACATGATCAACGTCAATAACGCGGGTATCTTTTTTATCTGCGATAGCGAGAAGATCGATGTCGTGCGGGCCGAGCTGCAGAACCTCAACCTGGCGCTGCGCGTGCGGGCGCAGTGCGCGAAGATCTCGATCGTCGGTGCCGGGATGCGCGGCACGCCCGGCGTCATGTACCGCGTCGTCTCGGCGCTAACCGACGCAGGCATCGAGATCATTCACTCGACCGACTCCAATATCACGATCTCCGTGCTCGTGACCGAGGAAGAAGTGGCTCGCGCGGAGCAGGCGCTTCACGACGCCTTCCGGCTGGGACGCAGCCAGACGCCGGCAACAGAAGTGACCTCGGAGAAGATGCGATGAATCCGATCGGCCGCGCACCCAAGATCGGCCCGCTCCTCACGGCGATGTTGACGCCCTTCGATGCGCGCGACGAGATCGATCTGCGCGAGGCCGCGCGCTTATCGCGCTGGCTGATCGATCAAGGCAATCACGGACTCGTCATCTGCGGAACGACCGGCGAGGGCCCGGCGGTCTCCGACGACGAGAAGCTCGCGCTCTTTCGCGCGACCAAAGCGGCGATCGGCGAGCACGGCGCGATCGTCGCGAACACGGGCGGGAATAATACGAAGCATTCGGTGGCCTTGACCGGGCGCGCGGCGCAGACCGGCGTCGACGCGATTCTGGCCGTCGTGCCCTATTACAGTAAGCCGACGCAGGACGGGATGCTGCGGCATTTCGGCGCGATCGCCGAAGCGACGTCGCTCCCGGTCATCATCTATAATATTCCCAGCCGGACCGGCGCGAACATGCTGCCCGCGACGTTGCTAGAACTCGCGCGCCGCCACCAGAATATCGCAGGCGTGAAAGAGTCGAGCGGCGATTGCCAGCAGTTCACGGCGATTCTGCGCGAGCGGCCCGCCGGTTTCGGCTTCTGGTGCGGCGACGATCACCTCTTCTTGCCGGCGCTCGCGCTTGGTGCCGACGGCTTGATCGGCGTTGCCTCACATCTCTGCGCGCGTGAATTTCGCGCGTTGCTCGAAGCCTATCACTCGGGCGACGTCGCGCGCGCTGCGTCGATCCACCGCGACTTGGCGCCGCTCTTCACCACGCTGTTCGCAACGACGAGTCCGATTCCGGTAAAGTGGGCGATGAATCAACTTGGGTTCGCGTGCGGGCCGTGCCGCTCGCCGCTTGGGACGATGCCGGACGCGCTCGCGGCGACGCTCGAGCCGATGCTCGCTCCCTATCGCGAACGCGCGCGCGACGCGGCACTGGCCGCAGGGTAACGTGCCGGCGGCCAACGCCATGGTGCTCGGCTGCCGCGTCGACGCGGTCAATACTCAGGCGGCGGTCCGCACGATCGTCGAGCTCGCCCGCGAGCCGGAGCCGTCGATCGTCGTCACGCTCGGTACCGAGATGATCGTTCGTGCACAGCGCGACCACGCATTCCGCGCGGTCGTCAACGCGAGCGCGCTCTCGCTCTGCGACACGATCGGCGTCTTGTATGCCGCGCGCGCGCAGGGCGCGCCGATTCCCGAGCGTGTTACGGGCGTCGATCTGATGGAACCGCTCTGTCGCACCCTTGCATGGGAAGGCCTTTCGGTCTACTTGCTCGGCGCTAAGGGCGATACCGCCGCGCGCGCCGGCCAAGTCTTGGCCGCGCGCAATAGTGGTCTCGTGATCGCGGGCGCGCGCGACGGATACTTTTCGCCCGACGAGGATGCCGCGGTCGCGGAGCAGATTCGCCGCAGCGGCGCGCGCGTGGTTCTCGCCGGGTTAGGTTCGCCGCGCCAAGAATTGTGGCTCGCCGCCAACCTGAAAGCGACCGGGGCTGCGGTCGGGATCGGTGTCGGCGGCTCGTTCGATATCTTGGCCGGCGACGTGGCGCGCGCACCCGAACTCTGGCGCAAGCTGAATCTGGAATGGTTCTACCGCCTCGTGAGCGAGCCTCAGCGCTGGCGCCGGCAACTTGCGCTTCCGGCGTTCGTTCTACTGGCACTACGCGAGCGGATCGTGGGCGAACGGAAGCGCGCCGCATGAAGGCGATGATCTTGGCCGGCGGGCTCAGCACCCGACTCTATCCGCTCACGAAGCACGTGCCCAAGCCTCTTGTTCCGATCGCGGGCGAGCCGAACGCCATCCACGTCATGCGCTACCTGCACTCGTTCGGCATCACCGATATTGCGATCAACCTGCATTACCTGGCCGATATGATCTCGGATCGCTTGGGCGACGGATCGGCCGAGGGCGTGCGCCTGCATTACCTGCACGAGCAAGAGTTGCTTGGGAGCGCGGGCGCGGTCGGACAGCTGAAAGAGTTTTTCGATGACACGTTCGTCGTGATCGGTTGCGACGACCTGACCGATCTCAACCTCGATGAATTGATCGCGTTCCATAAGAAGCGCGACGCGCTCGCGACGATCGCGCTCGTGACGGCGGAGGACGTGACGCACTACGGCGTCGTCGTGCTCGATCCCGACGGCCGCGTCGTCGAGTTTCAAGAGAAGCCCGCGCCGGGGACCGAAAAATCGCATCTGGTCAACACGGGCGTGTACGTGTTCGAGCCCGAGATCTTCGAGCGCATTCCGGCCGGCGAGTTCTTCGATTTCGGCAAGCAGGTCTTTCCCGGATTGCAGCGCGAGCGTGCGGCGTTCTATGGCCTGGCGATGGACGGCGCGTACTGGTGCGACATCGGTACGCCTGAAGAATACCGGCGCGCGACGCGCGACGTGCTTGCCGGCCGCGTCGAGTTGCTCGGCAACGCGCGCGTGCGCGGCGTGGCGGCGGACGCAGACGTCGGAAGCAACGTCCGAATCGAGGGTGACGTGCGCGTCGGCAGTTGCGCCCGCATCGGCGAGCGCGCACGGATCGTCGGGCCGTCGGTGATCGGCGACGGCGTCAGCGTGGGAAGCGATGCCGAGGTTCGGGCTTCGATCGTTTGGGACGGCGCGCAGATCGGTGAGGGCGCTGAAGTCGTCGAGAGCATTATCGGGATGGACTACGTGGTCGCAGCCGGCGAGCGGCTGCTCGACGCGATCGTCGCCAACGAACCCGAACCGATCACGCGTTGATCCCCGCTTCGCTCGAAGTCCCCGTCATCGAAACGGAACGCCTCCGGCTGCGCGGACATCGGCTCGAGGATTTCGAGGCCTGCGCGGTGATGTGGGCTGACCCCATCGTCGTCCGGCACATCCTCGGCAGACCGTCGACGCAGGAAGAGACCTGGGGCCGGCTGTTACGCTATGCCGGGCATTGGTTGCACTTGGGATACGGATATTGGGCGATCGAGGAAAAAGACACCGGCGATTTTATCGGAGAGCTGGGCTTCTCCGATTACAAACGCAACATTCAGCCGGCGATCGACGGCGTCCCCGAACTCGGTTGGGTACTATCCCCGCGAGTGCATGGCCGCGGTTACGCGACCGAGGCCGTTCGTGCGGCGCTGGCCTGGAGTGAGACGCACTTCGGCTCGGCGCGTTCGGTCTGCCTGATCGCGCCCGAGAACGCGCCGTCAATTCGCGTCGCCGAAAAGTGCGGTTACCGCGAAATCGTACGCACGATCTACAAAGACGAGCCGACGATTCTCTTCGAACGGTAGTCTCGCGGCACTTGTTCACTCGGTAATCGGTCGCGATGCGGCGCGCGTGCGATTGGACAAGATTCTCGACGCCCTGTTTCCGGCGACGTGCGTCGCTTGCAATGCGCCACAGGCCGGGTTGTGCGCGAGCTGCCTCCCGCCGCCGGAGGCAGCGCAGCGCTTTCGGCTCGGTTCGCTCCGCGTCTGCACGCTCGGAACCTACGACGGGCCGCTGCGCGAGGCGGTTCTTGTATTTAAGCATGGCCGGCGCGACGTCGGCGGCGCGTTGGCCGCCGCCTTGAACGTGCGCTTCGGAAAGGAACTGACGGCGCGCCTGACGCTGGTCCCCGTACCGACCACCTCCGCCCGGCGTGCCGAGCGCGGCTTCGATCAAGGCGCATTCCTGGCGCGCGAACTGGGCGGCCGTAGCGGGCTGGGCGTACTCGAACTGCTGCGGCAAACCGCGGGCGATGCGCAGCACGGCCGTTCGCGAGTGGCGCGCCTCGCCGCGCGCGAGCGCTTTCGATGTACGGCGCCGGAGCTCGCGCGCGGTCTGAGGGCGATTCTGGTCGACGACGTCGTGACGACCGGCGCGACGTTGCGCGACTGCCGTGCTATCCTGGAATCCGCCGGCGCACGGGTCGTGCTCGCGGTAGCGGCGGCGCGCGCGCTGTAGCGGCGTTTGCGCCGGCGAAGGCGAAGCCTCACCTCGTGAACGCGGTCGACCGAGTGTACTTACGTCGCACCTATGAATTAGCCGAGCGCGGTCGCGGCAACACCGCGCCGAATCCGTGCGTGGGCGCGGTCGTCGTGCGCGGCACGACAACCCTCGGTGAGGGTTACCATCGCAAACGCGGCGAGCCGCACGCTGAAGTCGAAGCGTTGCGCGCGGCGGCAACCGCCGGCGCCGACGTACGCGGTGCGACGATGTACGTCTCGCTCGAACCGTGCGATCACGCGGGCTCGACGCCGGCGTGTTCGCGTGCGCTGCTCGAAGCGGGGCTTGGGCGCATCGTCGCCGGCGCGAACGATCCGAACCCGGCCGCTGCGGGCGGTGCGGCGCGATTGCGCGAGGCCGGCCTCGAAGTCGAGATCGCGGACGATCCGGCCGCACGCGCGATCGTTGAAGAATTTACGACTGCGATCGGGCGCGCACGCCCGTTCGTCACGCTGAAGATGGCGGCTTCGCTGGATGGCTTCGTCGCGCCGCAACACGGATCGACCTGGTTGACCGGTGGGGCGGCACGCGACTTCGTGCGCGACCTGCGCGTCGCTCACGACGCCATCCTCGTCGGTTCGGGAACCGTTCGCATCGACGATCCGCAGCTAACGGTTCGTCCGCCGCGCGCGCGACTGCGGCCCTACGTGCGGATCGTCGCGTGCGAGGAGGCGCCGGTTGCCAACGAGTCGCGCGTCTTCGTGCCGGTTGAAGGCTACGCAGCGACGATCGTTCTCGCGCCCGCAGGAGTGCGCGAGCGATTCACAGCGCTCGAATCCGTTGCGGACGTCCTCT
>PLDY01000099.1 GCA_003136895.1 Candidatus Erabacter solicola
TTCACGATCATCGGCGTCTACGATGAACTCAAGGCCAGCATCTTCAGTAGCGCCGGGGGATCGGACTACGTCGAAATCCCCTACACGACGTATCACGAGATTGCGCCGGGGCCGATCGATATTCTCAACGTTTATCCCAACCCCGGCGTAACGCAGGATGCCGTGCAAACGGCGGTCTTCGCCACGCTGCGGCACGTTCATGGACCGCGCGCGCAATACACGGTGCAGGACTCTGCCGCCTTCCTCAGCGGTTTCCAAACCGTGATCGGCGTCGTTTCGCTCGGGGTTACGGCGATCGGCGGCGTCGCGCTCCTNNGGGATCATGAACATCATGCTGGTTTCGGTAACCGAGCGAACGCGTGAGATCGGAATCCGTAAAGCGATCGGCGGAAGCCGCGCCGACATCGTTACGCAGTTTCTGTTCGAGGCGGTGATCCTTTCGATTCTCGGCGGCGGCGTGGGCACGGTGCTCGGGATCAGCTTCACGCTCGTGGCGTACGGCGTCGTCTCCGGCCTCCTAGGACCCTCCCCGATTCCGTTCGTACAGATCATCCTGATCGCGACCGGCTTCTCGACGCTCGTCGGCGTGACGTTCGGAACCTATCCGGCGATGCGCGCAGGCAAGCTCGATCCGATCGAGGCGCTGCGCTCGTGATCGGACTCGTCGGACAATTCTTCGCCGAAGCGTTCGGCGTGCTGGCCGGAAATAAGACGCGCTCGTTGCTGACGATCTTGGGACTGATCATCGGCGTCGCTGCGGTCATCTCGATCCAAGTCCTCGGCCATGGCATGTCGGGTGCGGTCTCGGGAATCCTCGGAAGCCTCAACGACAGGAGCTTCTACGTCTTCCCCAATGCGCGCCAATCCGACTTTCTCAAGGCGGCGATCAAAGAACACGACATCCAGCGCGCCAAGGAACTCTTTCCGAATATCGTCGTGGCGATGCCGGCAGGCGGCGTGCAGCGCCGCGTCTCGGTCGGGCACATGCACGCGCGGCTCACGCTCTCGGCGGACTCGGATATCAGCTTCGCAACGGTGCCGCTCATCCACGGGCGCGGTATGGACGCCGATGAGGTCGCAAGCGGCGCTCACGTGGCGGTGCTCACCAACAACGCCTACACCCGGCTCTATCCTCAAGGCGGCGACCCGGTCGGAACGAGCGTTCGGATCGCCGAACGCCGCTTCGTCGTCATCGGCGTTCAGGACAAGCCGACGGCCGGGATCATCCCCATCACCTTCGGGGGTGATATCAACATACCGTACACGACCTACGAGCATGACTATCTGCGCTCGCGACCGCTGCTGTTCGCGCGCTTTCTCGTCGCCGATGCCAGCAAGATGGGCGAGACCGAAGTTCAAGTGACGCAATTCTTCAAGGCAGCGAAGTCCGGCCGCGCCGAGTACGGTACCTTTGACCGCAAGGTCTTCTCGGCGTCGATCGACGCTATCTTCGGCGTGATGACGATGGTCGTCGCGCTGATCGGCGCGGTCTCGCTGCTCGTCGCCGGCATCGGCATCATGAACATCATGNNATGCTCGTCTCGGTCACCGAACGTACGCGCGAGATCGGCGTGCGCAAGGCGATCGGCGCAACCAGCTTTCAAGTTCTCGCGCAATTCTTCATTGAGGCGTTGCTGCTCTCGCTCGTGGGCTGCGGCATCGGCCTCGCGATCGGCTTGGCGGTCGGCTGGTCGATCAACCGCTTCGCGCTGATCGCGCTCTCAGGAGTCGTCGCGCCGATCCCGTGGCTGCAATCGGTGACGATCGCGGTCGGCTTCGCGACCATCGTGACGCTGGCCTTTGGAACCTACCCTGCATTCCGGGCCTCACGGCTCGATCCGATCGAGGCACTGCGCTATGAATAACGAGGCGATCGTCGCTCGCGATGTCACCAAGACGTACAAGATGGGCGAGGTCGAAGTCAACGCACTTCGCGGCGTCTCGTTCACGATCGCGCGCGGCGAATACGTCGCGATCATGGGACCGTCAGGTTCGGGCAAGTCGACCTTGATGAATCTGCTCGGCTGCCTCGACCGCCCGAGTACCGGTCACTACATACTCGACGGCATCGACGTCGGCACGCTCGACGACAATGCGTTGGCCGCAATCCGACTGAAGAAATTGGGTTTTGTTTTTCAGGGCTTCAATCTGCTGGCACGCACCAACGCCATCAAGAACGTCGCATTGCCGCTATTCTACGCGGGCATATCCGCGCGCGAGCGTAACCAAGCAGCCGAGCGCCGGCTGGTCGAAGTGGGGCTCGCCGACCGCGGACATCACAAGCCGAACGAACTCTCCGGCGGTCAGCAGCAGCGCGTTGCGATCGCCCGGGCCCTGGTCAACGATCCGGCCGTGTTGCTCGCCGACGAGCCGACCGGGAACCTGGATTCCCAAACCAGCGAAGAGCTCATGGCGCTCTTCGAGCACCTCAACGCCGCCGGGCGCACGATCATCATGGTCACCCACGATGCCGACGTGGCCCGCCACGCCCGCCGCACGATCAAGCTCAAGGACGGGCTGATCGTCTCCGACGAGTCCGCCGTCCCCGCCTGAGTTCCAACGGCCGGGCGGCCTGCAGCCTCCTGTAAGATAGCCGGGTTATAATCAGGACAGCCGCAGGCCGGGCGCCGCCCGGTCATGCGAATTTGGAGAAAAATCTCCGCTCGGCGCGACCTTCGACGTCCGCGCGAGTACGACCGAACAGCCCGCCATCCCGACAGGAACAAGCATGAGAAAGAGTTTCCTTCCCACCGCGATCGTCGCGCTCGCCGGAGCGATCGTCGGCAGTTTCGCCATGATGCTGTACGCCAGCACCCATTTCACCGGCGTCGCCGGGCCCGGCAACACGCCGCCGCAACTCAGCGCCGCTCCGCTCACCTCGTACGGCACGGATCAGGAGCGTATCGTCGGCGCGGTCAAGCGGGTCGCGCCGTCCGTCGTCGCACTCAACGTGACCGTCAACGGACAGCAGATGGTGCCCTCCGATCCGGTCGCGCAGCTGTTCGGAATGCAAAGCCCGGGGCGCCTTCAGCGCTATCGCGCGCGCGCGTCGGGTTCGGGCTTCGTCTACTCGCGTGACGGCTTGATCGTGACCAACGCGCACGTCGTTCGTCCGCCCAACGGCGCGAACGTGACCAAAATTGAAGTCGTCTTCCAAAATAACGAACGCGTGCCGGGTCACGTGGTCGCGGCCAATCTGGCCGCCGATATCGCACTCGTCAAGGTCGAGGGCTACGCGAAGCTGCCACCGCCGATCGAGATTGCCGATTCCAACAAGCTGCAAGCCGGTCAGTGGGCGATCGCCATCGGCGAACCGTTCGAGCTGAAGCAATCGGTCTCGCTCGGCATCGTCTCCGGCTTCAACCGCGACGAAACGATCGGCACCGAGAGCGGCGGCGCGCAAGAGTTCAAAGGTCTTCTGCAGATCTCGACGCCGATCAATCCCGGNNGACTGCGAACCCGCAGGCCGGTGCACAGGGCATCGGTTTCGCGATCCCGTCGAACACAGTTCGCGAACAGGTCGCGATGCTCGAGAAGAATCCTGGAACGCACCAGGGCACGAACGCCGGCTACATTGGTGCGAGCCTAGCGACCGTTACCGCGGATCTGCGCGTGCAGCTGAACTATCAGGGCAACGGCGTCGCGATCATGCAAGTCGTCACCGGCACGCCGGCTGACGAGGCGGGCCTTCAGGCCGGCGACGTGATCCAAAAAGTCAACGGTAAGGACGTCACCAAGTCCGAGGACGCGGTTGCCGCAATCAAGGCCGCCAAGCCCGGCGCGACGGTCGCCCTTCAAGTCTGGACCGGCGGCCTCAAGAAACTGGTCAACGTCAAGGTGACCGAACGCCCGGCCGACGCCGGCGGCGCCCAGCCCCAAGACCAGCCCTAAGCCGGATCTTCCGCTTGGAACCCAGGCCGTCGGGTAAACGAAACCCCGAGGGCCTTTTCATGTATCCTACTAGTGAAACATCCGGCGCCGGGATCGATCGGCGCATCCACGCCCCTCAGTAAGTAGCAAGGCGAAAGCCGAGAAACGCGGCTCCTCGGAGCAAGCGTTTCCAGGCCCAGTTGGTTCGTGAGGGCGGAAAGTTGAGATAATTTCATGGCTAAAGTGGTCGGAATCGACCTTGGGACGACGAACTCCGTCGTCGCCGTAATGGAGGGGCAGACCCCCACCGTGATCGCCAGTGCCGAAGGCAGCCGGACGACTCCGTCCGTCGTCGCGTTCACGAAGACCGGCGAACGGCTCGTCGGGCAACTGGCGAAGCGCCAGGCCGTCACCAACCCCGAGCGCACGATCAAGTCGATCAAGCGCGAGATGGGCACGGATCACACCGTGAAGATCGACGGCAAGGATTATACGCCGCAAGAGATCTCGGCGATGATCCTGCAAAAACTCGTCAACGACGCGTCGACCTATCTGGGCGAGCGCGTGACCAAGGCCGTCATCACGACGCCGGCCTACTTCAACGACGCGCAGCGNNTGGGCGGCGGCACCTTCGACGTCTCGATTCTCGAAGTCGGCGACGGCGTCTTCGAAGTGAAGTCAACCAACGGCGACACGCGCCTGGGCGGCGACGACTACGATCAGCGCATCGTCGACTGGATGGTCGGTGAATACCGCAAGGAACAAGGCATCGATCTCAGCGCCGATAAGCAGGCGCTGCAGCGTCTGACCGAAGCGGCCGAAAAAGCGAAGATCGAACTCAGTTCGATGGTTCAGACCAACATCAACCTGCCGTTCGTCACTGCCGATGCAAGCGGGCCCAAGCACCTCGACATCACGCTGACACGCGCGCAGTTCGAAAAGATGACGAGCGATCTGACCGATCGCATGGTCGGTCCGTTTAAACAGGCTCTTTCCGACGCCAAACTCGACGTTTCCAAAATCGAAGAGATCGTCATGGTCGGCGGCTCGACGCGCATGCCGCTCGTGCAAGAGCTGGTCAAGAAACTCACCGGCAAAGACCAGCTCAATCAGTCGGTCAATCCGGACGAAGTCGTCGCGATCGGCGCGGCGATTCAAGCCGGCGTTCTGGCCGGTGAAGTTCGCGATGTCGTCTTGCTCGACGTCACGCCGCTCTCGCTCGGCTTGGAGACCCTCGGCGGCGTCTCGACCAAATTGATCGAGCGCAATACGACGATCCCGACCAAGAAGTCCCAGGTCTTTACAACGGCCGAGGATGGCCAAACGTCGGTCGACATCAACATCCTCCAAGGCGAACGCGAAATGGCGCAAGACAATAAGCCGCTCGGGCGCTTCCGCTTGGAGGGCATCCCGGCCGCGCCGCGCGGCATCCCGCAGATCGAAGTCAGCTTCAACATCGATGCCAACGGCATCGTGAACGTCGCGGCCAAAGATCTCGGCACCGGGCGCGAACAGGCGATCACGATCACCGCTTCGACCAATCTTTCGAAGGACGAAGTCGACCGCATGGTGCGCGACGCCGAAGCATCGGCCGCCGAGGATCGCCGCAAAAAAGATGAAGCCGAGATTCGCAACAAGGCCTCGAGCCTCGCCTATTCGACCGAGAAATCGCTCAAGGAAGTCGGCGACAAACTCGACGGCGCCGCCAAGGCGGACGTGGAGAGTGCGCTCGAAGAACTGAAAAAGGTCAGCGACAACGGCACCTCCGACGAGGTCAAAGCCGCGACTGAAAAGTTGGAGCAGGCTTCGTATAAGATGGCCGAAGCGCTCTACCAGAAGACCGGCGCGTCACCCAACGGCGCCGCCGGTGCGGGTACCGACGGCGCGGAAAGCGCTGCGCACGAGGCTCCGCCGAGCGAAGACGTCATCGACGCCGAGTTCAAGGAAGCGAAGTAGCGCGAGCTAGCATGGAGACGGAATCTCACGCCGATGCTTCCGAAATCGAGCCGGAAGCATCGGCCGCTACTGATTCGGCGGCCGAACTCGTCGCGCTGAAGGCGCTCGCCGACGAGCGCTATACCGAGCTGCAGTACGCCCGCGCCGAGATCGACAACGTTCGCAAGCGCGCCGAGCGGAGTGCGGGCGATCGTCTGAGCGCGGGTCGCAAAGCGCTGCTCGGAAAATTTCTGCCGGTCCTCGACAATCTGCGCCGTGCGATGGCGTACGACGAATCCGAGAGCTTGCGCGAAGGCCTCAACGCCACGCTCAAGGGTTTCGAGTCGTTGCTTTCGAGCGAGCGCATCGAACCGCTCGATCTCGTCGGCAAAGCGTTCGATCCGCGCTTCGCCGAGGCGATCGCGACGCGCGAGCAGGACGGCGCCGGCGACGACACCGTACTCGAAGAAGTGCAGCGTGGCTACCTCATGGACGGCGAATTGCTGCGCCCGGCACTGGTCGTGGTTGCTAAACGTCCTTGAACTATAAGGACTACTACAAGATCCTCGGCGTCGCCAAAGCGGCATCGGAGAAAGACATCAAGTCGACGTACCGGCGGCTCGCGCGCAAATGGCACCCCGACGCGAATCCCGATAACGCCAAAGCCGCCGAGGAAAAGTTCAAGGAGATCACCGAAGCCTACGAGGTCCTGGGCGATCCCGAGAAGCGCAAGAAGTACGATGTGCTCGGCGCCGATTGGCAACGCTCGGCGCAGCAAGCCGAAGCGCAGCGTCAATACCGCTCGCAGCAGGGCGGCGACGACGCCTTCACTTCGTTCGGCGGTGGCGGCCCCGGCGGCGCGAGCGGTTTTTCGGATTTCTTCGACGCCTTCTTCTCCGGCGTCGGACGGCGTCAGGGCGCGCCGCAGAGCTTTGCACGGCGTGGCGGCGATCTCGAGACGACGATCGACATGACCTTGGCCGAAGCATACGAGGGCGGCCACAAAACGGTTTCGCTGCAGATCGAGGATGCGTGCGCGCGTTGCGGCGGCAGCGGGGTCTTCAACGGCACGATCTGTCCCATCTGCCACGGCACCGGACGGCACATTTCAACCAAACGTTTCGACGTCACGGTCCCCAAGGGCGTACGCGAAGGTCAGCGCATTCGGCTCGGTGGCCAGGGCGGCAGCGGCGCGGGCGGCGGCCCCAGCGGCGATCTCTTCTTGGCGGTCGCGTTCGTGCCGGACACTCGCTTCGAACGGCGCGGCGACGATCTCTACATCGATCTTCCGCTGGGCATCTACGATCTCGTCCTCGGCGCTGAAGTGCGCGTACCGACGATGAGCGGTGACGGCACCGTCACCGTTCCGCCCGGGACGCAGAGCAACAAACTGTTGCGTCTCACCGGAAAAGGCATGCCTAAAGGCAAGGGCGGTTACGGCGATCTCTACGTTCGTTTGGTCGCGACGCTACCGGCCGATCTCAGCGAAAAAGAGGTCAAGCTCTTCCGGGACCTCAAAAAACTCCGCGAAGGAAAGAACGCCTAGCGCGCTAGCGGAACGGCTCGTCGCGCAGCTCGACGTCCACCTTGAGATCGTGCAAGATCCAGCGCTCGACCAGCGTCTCGCCCGCAAAACGTTCGCGCAGGACCGGAAACCCGGAGCTGTGCGCCACATAGAGAACATCGCGCGTCACGTCGCGATCGTCCGCGGAATCGTTCGGGCAGGTGAAGCCTGCGTACGCCAGCACGATCGCTTCGGTCGATTCGTCTTCGACCTTCGGGCCGGACATCTCGCTAATATGCGAGCGGTGCGCGGCGAAACAATCGATTAACGGTCCAAGATTCGGCGTGAGCACGCCGTTGCCGCGCAGCGACGTCAAGCGCGGGTCGCGCACATCGGCGCGAAGTTTGAAGAGGCCGAAGCCGCGATGGTAGGCGGTCGCCTTCTGGCCGGTGCCGTTCCAAACGACGATCGATCCGCGCGCGGGTCCGTCGAGAATCTCCAAACGCGCATGCTCGGGCGTGCGGAACTCGTAGTGAAGGCGCTGCGACTGTGTACGCGCGCCCGAGGCTTCAAACGCATCGATGGTGACGCTGAAGTCGCGAACCGGCGACCATTTTACGAGTAGCTCTTGGAAGGCCGTGAGCGGTGCGGTCGCGGCGGCCGTCGCGGTTGCCGGCGCGAACGCAAAGACGAACACCGCCAGCACGAGCAGGCTACCCTTCATCGTGTTCGCGTTACGCGTCAGTTTACACACGCAGGCGGTGTGCACGTCGGCAACTCCTTTGGAACCTCGCCGCACCATCTCCGAATTGGGTCGCTACGACGCGTTGCCACGAACGGGCCCAGGGAAGAAACGTCCGAGCAACGCGCCGAGCGTGAACCTTGACGAGGCCGCGGGCCGGGTCGCTGTCAAGACCCTCATGCGGCTCGTCGTTTGTCCGCTACAAGCGTCGATGCAAGACCTTAAATCTTTCTGAGCGCGCCGCACTTCACGGCTCAGACTCTCTTCAGGCTTTAACCTTTACTGAAATCGCACGCCGAAATACGAGCGTCGCAAAACGTCGCGGCGTGCGCTGCCCGCGGTAAGTGCCACGCCCGTCCCGAGCGGAACGACGACGTCGCCGTCAACGTTCGCAGACGGTCCGAGCGGCGTCGTAGAGTTATGCGCGATCAGATCGAAGCGTAACCCGCGCGGAGCCTCGTACGATGCCCAGAGAATAGCGCGCTCGAACGACGGCACCTGTAGCGGAGAGTACGGCAAGGCGAGTGCCGCCGGCGTGAAATCAATCGAGGCGTCACGCAGCGTCCAGGCTCGCAGACTAAGGCGCGGCGTGACTTGCCACGCGAGTGAGAAGCCGACGCCGTTCAACCTCTCGTTACCGAGACCGGAGAGCTGTTGCCGAAAGGCCGTCGCCTCGGCGCGGAAGCGGCGGCCTTCATCGTACCCGAGCGCGACCTCGACCAAGTTGCCCTGTTCGACCGTGTAGGCGGTCGACAGTTCGAAGAGCGTCGGCGCGCGCAACGAGGTCGAGATGCCGGCGTGCAGATCGAAGCCGCCGCCAAGCATCGCGCCCAGGCGCGCCGAAGGGAGCAGCGCGCCCACGCTGCCGCGGCCGCCTTCAATCTCCGCGCGGGCGACCGTGAGATTCGAAGCGGCGAGTGCGAGATCGTACGAAAGCGGGCCCGAATGTGATGCTTCCAGATAGATGAGTTGCGAGTCGTAGTACGCACCGTGCCCCGTGCGATTGAGGTCGTACGCGCCGGCGGATTGTGAAACCGATACTCCGACCGCAAGATCGACCGGTCCGGGATGCTCGACGCGCCCGTTGAAATCGACGCTGTTCGAAGTGATGTCGTAGATCGAACCGCCCGGTTTGAACTCGAACGAACCGCGCGACGAGTAGGCACCGGCGTTGAGAAACGTGCGGTAGCGGCGCGACGCGGTGGCGTACGAAACCGATGCGAGGTCGCGCGAGCGGTCCTCGGCGATCGCTAAACTGTCCGGGTGTTGCGAGGCCGAACTCACTTCGGCGCGTAGGAGGCCGCCCGCGAACGCGCCGGCGTACGCCAGGTCCGCGCGGTCGCGCTCGACGCCGTCTTCGTCGCGCGCACGCGCGATCGAAGGGAAGAGCGCGCCGATGCGCTCCGTCAACTCGAACGAGGTGGTCGGTCCCGAATCGAACCGCAACGACGGCTGTGGATCGTCGCCGAGCCGATCGAAAGCGAACGTGCCGCCGCCCGCGTAGTTTACGTAGCCGAAAGCTCGCGAAGCCGGAGATGATTGCACCGACGCGGCCGAACGGCCCGGAAAACCGAAGAGCGCGCTATCGCCGGTCGCCGGATCGTAGATCGGCGTTCCGCCGTCCAGCACGAGCCCGCGACCGCGCTCGAGCCCGCGATCCGAGAGCGCGCCGATGCGCGCGCCGGACGGAATCGCCAGGACGTACGGCGCGAGCGCCGCCGATTCAGCGGCATCTTTGTAGGGCAGCGACGCCAGGTCGCGCTCGTCGGGCGCGGCGCGTTCGAGCGCCAAATACCGCGTGATGATGACGATCGCCGGCGCGCCGCCGGCCAGCGCCACGCGCTGCCGCGCGCAGTGCGTGCAGTCGATTTCAAGACTCGCGGCCGGCGCACTCGCTGCAATTGCGAACGTGCCGTCCGAAGCGCTCGAATCGCGGCCGACCACGTGCCCATCGGCGGCGTACGCGGTGAGCCTGGCGGCAACGGGGCGGCCGGTCTGATCGCGTACGGCCCCGACCACGAGCGGAGCCGGCTCGTCGGCAGCCCGAGCCGCGGGCGCACAACCGAGGGCTAGCGCCAGTGCGAGAAGCAGGCGTTTCAGCAATTTTTCAGGACTTCGTAATATGGAAAGAGAGATGCCACGTCTTCTCGCACGCCTTTCGGTCCCGGTCTTCGTCGTCGTTCTCATTTTCGGCGGCGCGGGCCTCGCTCGCGCCTCCCTCGACGAATTGGCCATAGCCCAATCGCTGATGTCGTCGGTTCCGGAGATGCTCGGACCGATCAACTCGCTCGGCCGGACCGGCTGGGATTGCACGCCCGAGAAGGCCGCGCGCTCCGCCCGCGCCGCGCACGCAGAACTCCCTGACGACGCGAGTCGCTGAACGTGCCCCGGCTGCTCGCGGCGCTCGCGCTGCTGGCGCTTTTTGCGCCCGTAACGGGTAGCGCCCAAACCTATCCCCAGATCGTACCGCAAGCGCGTACGACGGATCCGCTGCGGCTTAGCGAAGCCGCCCGGGCGCGCGAGATCCGGGAGCGTATCGAACTCGGCTTTCGCGAGGAGTTACGGGGCGATTGGAGCCGCGCCGCGGCGGAATTCAATCGCGTTCTGACCCTCAATCCCAAAGAGCCACAGGGCTCGACCGCGCACTACGATCTGGGTTTGGCGCAAACCCACCTCGGCAAACTCGACGCCGCCGCGACATCGTTTGCCGGCGCGATCGCGCTCGACCCCGATTTCATGGCGGCGCGCGTCAACCTGATCGCGGTCTTTCTGATGCGCAACGACTTGACGAACGCACGCCGCACGGCCGACGAACTGCTCGCGCGGTCGCCCGGTTCGGCGCGCGGCTTGTACGAGCGGGGACTGACGGCGTTGCGCGCGGGCGACGGCGCACTCGCGCTCCACGACTTCGGCGCGCTACTCGCCGCCGACCCTTCGTACGTAACCGCTCGCTACGATCTGGCGCTGACGGAGATCAAACTCGGGCGGCTCGAGGATGCCGAACGCGACCTGCGCCAGGCGCTCGCGCTATCCCCGGGTTTCGCACGCGCGCACTTCGCGCTGGGCGCGGTCCTATTGCGCTCGGGGAGGCGCAGCGAGGCGCGCGTTGCTTTCGACGAGGCCGCAGCGAGCGCCCAAGACCCGTCGCTGCGCGAACTGGCCGCCCAGCTCCGCGACACGCTTCCGCGCTGAGCGCGCTCCCCGAACGGGAGCCGCCCCGCCGCCAGGCTTCAGACTTTCCTCATGCCCTCTGAATACGCTAGCCGCGTGAGGCCCGTCCAGCGCTCCGGCAACCTATCCCGCGGAGGCCAAGTCTATGCTAGCGAAGTCCCCAGCCCCCACTTCTCCCGGCCTGTCGGCCGTTAAGCATATGCGCGTACTGTTGATCGAGGATAACCCCGAGATCGCAAACGCCATCCGGACGATGCTCCTGCGGCGCAAATTTGCCGTGGATGTCGCCCACGATGGCGAGAGTGGTCTCGAGCAGTTGCTGCGCGGCACCTACGATGTCGCGATCGTCGACGTCGTCCTCCCCAAACGGGATGGCTTCTCGATCTGCCGGGCGGCGCGCGCCGAAGGTCTGCTGACGCCGCTCTTGATCCTGACGGCGCGAGATGCGGTGGAAGACCGGATCCGCGGCTTGGACGCCGGCGCCGACGACTATCTGATCAAGCCGTTCTTCGATGAAGAGCTTGAGGCGCGAGTCCGCGCGTTGCTGCGGCGCGCCGAACGGCCGGTGCAGACGACGACCTTGCGCGTCGGGGCGCTCGAGATCGATCCCAAAGCGCGGGTCGCGACCGTCTCCGAACAGCTCTTGGACCTGGGGTCGACCGAATTCAGGCTGCTGGAATTCCTAGCCCGCAACCGCGGGATGACGCTCTCCCGAGCGCAAATCCTAGAGAAGATTTGGGAATACGATTTTCAGGGCTCAAGCAATATCGTCGACGTCTACGTGAGCCAGCTGCGGCGCAAACTCCGCAGCTTGAACACGAACGCGTCGATCGTTACGGTTTGGGGTATCGGTTACAAGCTCGTCGAGGGGATGCCGAAGGCCGGGTAGTCCGCCGCCTGACTGCGTCCTATCTCGCGGTCTTCAGCGCGGTTATCGCCAGCCTCAGCGTCGTCGTCTTCTTCCTCATCGAGCGAAACTATCGCGACCTGATGGAGCCGGTCTTGTCGACCGCCGAAGGTGCGGCCGCGTTCGTCCACTACGAGCGCGGCGTCGGCGGCACGATCCTACTGATCGATGCGGCGCTGGTACTCGCGGTCGGCTTCGCATCCTATGCTTTGGCGCGCGCAGCGGTGCAGCCGCTGGTGCTCGCGCGCCTGCGCGAAGAACGCTTCGCGGCCGATATCGCACATGAATTGCGCACGCCGCTCAGCGTGATCGCGAGCGTAGCGCAGGCATCGCGTGAAGAGACCGACGGTCCGGCGCGCGAGGCGTTCGTGACGATCACGCGACGCGCGCTCGAAGCCGGCGAGCTGATCTCCGATCTGTTGACCTTGGCGCGCGGCGATGGTAAGGACGTGCTGGACTTGGAGCCGGCCGATTTCGGCGCGCTCGTCGCGCGCGCGGCGCATGACTTCGACGGCGCGCACGGCAACGTGACGCTGCAGAGTGACTTCGGCAGCGCGATCGTCGATGGCGACGAACGCCGCCTCTTGCAACTCGCGCGCAATCTCTTCGCCAATGCCTTCCGCTACGCACGCTCGCGCGTCGTCGCCAGCGTTCGTTCCGCCGACGGCTGGGCGACCTTGACCGTCGAGGACGACGGGCCGGGCGTTCCCGACGCGCTCATGCCGCAACTCTTCGGGCGCTTCGCAAAGGGCGCCGAATCGCGCGGGAGCGGTCTCGGACTCGCGATCTGCCGCTGGGTCGCGCGCTCGCACGGCGGCGACGTCACGCTCGAAGGCGGCTCGCGTTTTGTCGCGCGCTTGCCGCTGGGCCGGTATCCCGGGGTCGACGCCGTCACGAGCCGATAGACGGAGTATGTTAGGCGGCGGTGGTCCGATGCACTTCATGTGGTCGAGCATGTACAACTCCGAGAAGCCGCGCGTCATGCGCGCGGTCGATTGGCGGCGCATCGGCGTGCTCTTTCTGCCCTACTGGCGGCAAGAAGCGACCGTGCTCGCGTGCATCCTCATCGGCGCGGCGCTCGGACTCGCGCCGCCGCTCTTCACGAAGCGGCTGATCGACTCGGCGCTGGCGCATCACGACCTGCGCGAACTTTGGTTCGACGTCGGAGGCATGGTGCTGTCGGCGGCGATCGCCGCCATCATCGGCGTCTATCAAGGCTACTTGAACTCGCTGGTCGGCGAAGGGATCATGCGCGACATCCGCACCAAGCTCGTTTCGCACTTGCACCGCATGCCGATCGCGTTCTTCACGGGCACAAAGACCGGCGAGATCATGAACCGCGTCTCGAGCGATGTCGACAACGTCGACAACGTCGTGACCGGCACGCTCGTCTCGATCGTCACCAACGTCGCGATGATCGTGACGACCGTCGTGACCATGCTGATCCTCGATTGGCGTCTCTCGCTCGTCGCGCTGGCGGTCGTCCCTTTGATGATCCTTCCACTCGGGCCGGTCGGGCGGCGCATGTATCAGGTGCGCAAGCAGACGCGCGAGAAGCGCGACGAGATCGAGAGCATCACGCAAGAGACGCTTTCGATCTCCGGCATCACGCTCATCAAGTCGTTCGTGCGCGAAGCGTTCGAGGCGGCGCGCTTCTACCGCGCCAGCAGCGATTTGATGACGCTCGAGATTCGGCTGGCGATGGTCGGGCGCTGGTTCATCGCCGCGATTACCGCGATGGTCGTCATCGGGCCGGCCTCCGTGTGGCTAGCGGGCGGATATCTCACGATTCTCGGCGGCGCCACGATCGGAACGATCGTCGCGTTCGTCGGGCTGCTCGGGCGGCTCTACGGCCCGGCATCGGCACTCGCCGGAATCCAAGTGCAGATCGTGAGCGCGCTGGCGGTCTTCGAGCGCATCTTCGAGTACCTCGATATGAAGCCGGAGGGCGAGACGCTCCCGGAACGCTCGGGCGGCCGGCTCGAGCGCGTACTCGGTAAGATCGCCTTCGACGAGGTGCACTTCTCGTACTCTCCCGAACGCGTCGCGCTCGACGGCGTCACCTTCCGGATCGAACCCGGTCAGGTCGCGGCCTTCGTGGGCCCGTCGGGCGCCGGCAAGACCACGATCACGCAGCTCGTTCCGCGCTTTTACGATCCGCAGGCCGGGCGCATCCTCTTGGACGGCAGCGATCTGCGCGACCTCGATCTGCAGTGGCTGCGCGAGCAGATCGGCATCGTGACCCAGGAGACCTATCTCTTTCACGACACGATCGGCAGCAATCTGCGCTACGGAAGAGCCGCTGCGACCCAGGCCGACCTCGAAGCTGCGGCCCGCGCGGCCAACATCTATGCGTTCATCGCCTCGCTTCCCCAGGGCTACGAGACGATCGTCGGCGAGCGCGGACACAAACTCTCAGGCGGCGAGCGTCAGCGTTTGGCGATCGCTCGCGTCTTGCTCAAAGACCCGAAGATTCTGATCCTCGACGAAGCGACGAGCGCGCTCGACTCCGAGAACGAGGCGCTGATCCAAGAGGCGTTCGTGCCCTTGATGCGAGGCCGCACGAGCCTCGTCATCGCGCACCGTCTCTCGACGATCCTCTCCGCCGACGTCATCTTCGCGATCGAAGCGGGACGCATCGTCGAAAGCGGGACGCACGCCGAACTCCTGGCCCGCGGCGGGACGTACGCGCGTCTCTATCGGACGCAGTTCGATAAGACGCCGGCAGCCGGCGGCACGTAACGCGCTTTATGTCGAAGCTCAAAGAAGCCCTCACCACGATGTGGCAGCGATCTGTCGATCACAACCTGGCTAATCTCGAACTCTTGGCCCGCGGGGCGGTCGCCGGACGTTCGGAGATCGCCATGTGCGACCTCGGCTGCGGCGATGGCGAGTTGACCGCGCGCATCGCCGGCGCAATCGGCGCGACCCACGTCGACGTGGTCGAGGTGCATGCGCCGCACGTCGCATTGGCCGAACAGCGCGGGTATCGGGTGACGCGCTCCGACCTCAACGGCGCGATCGCACTAGCAGACGTCACCTTCGATCTCGTCATCGCGAATCAGGTGATCGAGCATCTGTACGATACCGAACACTTCCTCGATGAAGCGATCCGCATTCTCAAACCGGGCGGGACGCTGATCGTTTCGACCGAGAACCCGGCGAGCTGGCACAACATCGGCGCACTGCTGATCGGCTGGCAGCAGTTTTCGCTCTCCAACGTCTCAGCGAGACGCTCGGGCATCGGCAACCCGTTTTCGCTCGCACCGGCGGCCTCGGGGTGGGTCTTCCCGATGCAGCATCATCGTTTGTTTACCCCGCGCGCGTTGCGCGAACTCCTCGAACTTCACGGACTGAGCGGAGTGCGCTGCTTGGGCGCCGGTTACTATCCGCTACCGACCTCGTTCGCGCGCTTCGATGCAACCCATGCAGCGCTGATCACGCTCGCGGCCCGCAAGCCGGAAAGCGGACTCGCGCAGCCACGATGACGCATTCACTTCACGTGCGCTCGCTGACCAAGCGCTTCGGGCGGACGACCGCGGTCGATCGGCTCACGTTCGAACTCGCCGGCGGCGAAGTCTTGGGATTGCTCGGTCCCAACGGCGCGGGCAAGACGACGACGTTCCTATGTTTATGCGGACTGCTGCGGCCTGACGGCGGGACGATTTCCTTTGACGAACGGACTCTCGGGCCCGAACGCGGGCGCACGATCTCGCTGATTCCCGAGACGCCGGACGTCTATCCGCTGCTCACCGTTTGGGAGCACCTCGCATTCGTCGCGCGCAGTGCGAAACTTCCGACCGGCTGGCAAGCTCGCGGCAACGAACTGCTCGACCGGCTGGGCATCGCCGGCGTGCGCGATGCGCTTGGAGCGACGCTTTCGAAAGGCATGCGTCAGAAAACGCTGATCGCGGCGACCGTTCTGGCCGGCGCGCCGGTACTCTTGCTCGACGAGCCGATGACGGTCTCGATCCGAAGGGACAGCGCGAACTGCGTGAATTGATCGTAGCCCTGCGCGCCGAGGGAACCTCGATCGTGATCAGCACGCACATCATCGAGTTCGCGGAGATGTTGTGCGACCGCTTGATCATCGTCAAAGCGGGTTCCGAGGTCGCGAGCGGCACGATCGCCGATTTTCGCGAACGCGCGACGGGCGGCCGTTCGCTTGAGGACCTCTTCCTCGAACTCACCGCCTGATGCTCGTCTGATGGGTGCGCTCGCGTATCTCGATCTTCACTACCTGCGCAATTCGATTGTGACCATTCTGCGCTCGCCCGGCCGGCTCGCGCTGTGGGTCCCGTATGTCGGAGTGCTCGGCTACTTCGCATATTCGCGCGCTGTAAGCGCCGGGCACGCGCAGCATTCGTTCATGTACGGAGAATTGGCGCAGCCAATGGCCACGGCGATCGGTGGCGCGTTTCTCGGCATGCTCGGATTCGGATTGCTGCGCAGCGGCGGCACCCGCGTCGTGGCGTTCCGCTCACCCGCCGAGGCGGTTCTCTTCGTCAACGGCGGCGTATCGCCGCGCGCGCTCGTGGTCTGGCTGCAACTGCGCCGATTATTTTCGACCGGTCCGCGCTGGCTCGGCGCGCTGGTCATCTACATTGCAGCCTTCGCGCCGGGAAGCGAGGGAATCACCCAACTAGGGCGGCTCTTTCTGGTCAGCTTGATCGCGGCGGCAGCGCTGACCGCGCTCGAGTTGCCGATGTTCTTGGCGCAACGTCGCGGCGCCGGGCCGACGATCGTCGCGGCCGGGTGGTGCGCGGTTGCGTTCGGCTTCATCTACGCGCTCGTGGGCGCCGCGCTCCTGATCGGCGACGGCGGGCTGGCGCCGGCAATCCTCGGCGCGCTGCGCGTCGACCCGGGCGTGGCTGCCCGCGCGCTCGTCGATGGACCGCCGTTCGCACCGCTGCTGTTCGCGGCGGTGCCGATTCTGCTGATCGCGATCTGTCCGCTCCTGGCGCGCGATGCGATCCCGGAGTTATTTCAGGCAACGCTCGAGAGGCTCGCGCTGCGCGAACGGTTGCGTGGCGGCGGCGGCCGTCTCGGTTCGCGCCTGGCCGGAGCGAGCGGCGGCGCGCGCATTCCTTCGGGTGCGCTCGCGCTCTTGTGGAAGGATTGGGTCGAGCTGCGCCGTCGTCGTTTCGGCGCGTGGCCGGCGCTGTTCGCCTTTGCGTTCTGGGCCGCGGTCGGAAGCGCGATCGCGTTTGCGTCGCGGGGAGATCAGGCATTTTCCTACGCGCTACTTGGTTTCGCCGGCGTGTACGTACTATTCGTACCGATCGCCGTCTCGATCGGGCTCGCCGGCGAGATCTCCAATCCGCTCTGGTGGCTCTCCGCTTCGTCGCTGCGCGAACGTCTGGCCGTGTGGACATTCGCCCGGTCGTGGCGCGGCGCCGTCGCGCTCGCCGCTCTGCCGCTAGCCCTGGGCTTGCTGAGGCACGACCTCGGCTTGATGCTCGCGGCTCTGCCCGCGGCCGCAGCCGTCTGGTGGTCGCTGCACGGCCTCGGTCTGCTCTTCTATGCGATCTTCCCAAGCCGCGTCGACGTTCGGGGGCCGGTCGCGCTGCTGCGTTTTCTCGCTCTCGTACCGTACTTGACACCACCGGCCGTCCTCGCCGGTGCCGTCGCGATCTTCACGCGCAGCATCGCCGCCGCCGTCGCCGCCGCGCTCGCGTTGCTCGTGCTGCAGGGAGCGCTCGCGCTCGAACTGACGGCACGCCGCATCGCGGCGAACGGCGCCGCCCTCGCCTCACTCGAACGCAGCTAGAAGAACTTAGAGCAGCACGCTTCCGGTCGCGGCGCGCACCTCAGCGGCGCCGATGCCCGGCGCGCATTCGCGCAACACCAAGCCCTGCGGCGTTACGTCGAGCACGGCCATGTCGGTGATGATGCGATGCACCACTCGTTCGCCCGTCAGCGGCAAGCTGCACTCCTCGACGATCTTGTGCGAGCCGTCCTTCGCCACGTGTTCCATCATCACGATGACGCGTTTGGCGCCGTGCACCAAGTCCATCGCGCCGCCCATGCCCTTGACCATCTTGCCCGGAATCATCCAGTTAGCGAGGTCGCCACGACGCGAGACCTGCATCGCACCCAGAACCGCGAGATCGATGTGACCGCCGCGAATCATCCCGAACGACGCGGCCGAGTCGAAGAACGACGCACCCGGCAGCACGGTCACCGTCTCCTTGCCGGCGTTAATGAGATCGGGGTCTTCCTCACCCTCGTACGGATACGGGCCCATTCCGAGAATGCCGTTCTCGCTCTGCAGCACCACGGTGATGCCGGGCGCGACGTAGTTGGGAACGAGCGTCGGCAGACCGATGCCGAGGTTGACGTACTGTCCATCCTGGAGTTCGCGGGCGACGCGTTGCGCGAGTTGCTCGCGCGTGAGAACCGGCATGTTACGCTCCCCGCTTTCGCGTCGTGATGCGTTCGATGCGCTTGCCCGCGGAGCCGACGAGGACGACGCGCTGCACGAAGATGCCGGGCGTGTGAACGTTCTGCGGATCGATCGCGCCCGGTTCGACCAGCTCTTCGACTTCAGCGATCGTGATGCGGCCGGCCATTGCGCAGAGCGGATTGAAATTGCGCGTTGCAAGATGGTAGACGAGGTTGCCGTGCCGGTCGCCCAGGCTCGCCCGCACGAGCGCGAAGTCGCACGTGATGCCTTCCTCGAGCACGTAGGTGCGGCCAGCGAACTCGCGCGTCTCTTTCTTCGGCGAGGCGAGCGCGATCGAGCCGTCGGGATTGTAACGCCACGGCAAGCCGCCGTCCGCAATCTGGGTTCCGACTCCGGTCGGCGTGTAGAAGGCCGCGATGCCGCTGCCGCCCGCCCGCAGGCGTTCGGCTAGCGTACCCTGCGGTGTCAGTTCGACCTCGAGTTCGCCCGAGAGGTACTGGCGCTCGAACTCCTTGTTCTCGCCGACATACGAGCCCGTGGTGCGCCGGATCCGCTTCTTGTCCAGCAGCGCGCCGAGGCCCCATCCGTCGACGCCGCAATTGTTCGAAACGGTCGCGAGATCGCTCGCACCCTGCTCGAGCAGCGCTGCGATCAGGTTGTGCGGGACCCCGTTGAGGCCGAAACCGCCGACGGCGAGCGAGGCTCCGCTCGGAATGTCGGCCACCGCTCGAGCGGCGTCCGCCACAGTCTTATCCATGCAGTCTTTCTTGAACCGAAGGTCGTACGAATCAGGTCTTGCCGATTCTGGGAGCAGCGGCCCGATCCTCGGGAAAGTCTCGGGCGGATGCACCGGCCAAGGAGTCAACGCCAATGTCCAGCGCATCGATTCATACCGCCGCCTCGTCCGAAGAGGAGGCGATGATCCTCGACGTCGTGCGCAAGCTCGTCGCCGAGAAGGTTGCGCCGCGCGCCGCCGCGATCGACGAGAGCGGCGAGTTTCCGTGGGATATCCAGAAGGTCTTCGCCGAGAACGACTTGCTCGGCATTCCGTTTCCGGCCGAATACGGCGGCGTCGGCGGCTCGTTCCTGACCTACGTGAAGGTCGTCGAGGAAGTCGCCAAGGCGTGCGCTTCGAGTTCGCTGATCATCGCGGTCCAAGAACTCGGCGCGTTGCCGATCATCATCGCCGGTAGTCACGAACAGAAACAAAGGTTTATCCCCAAACTCGCTTCGGGCGAATGGACCGGCGCCTATGCTTTGACCGAGGCCGGCAGCGGCTCCGACGCCGCCGGCTCGATGCGCACGCGCGCTGAGAAGCGGGGCGACACCTATATCCTCAACGGCACCAAGATCTGGATCACGCAGGGCAGCGTCGCGGACATCATCTGCGTCTTCGCGGTAACCGATCCGAGCAAAGGCCCGAACGGCATCAGCGCGTTCGTGGTCGAGAAGGGCTTCCCGGGTTTCAAGGTCGGCAAGCTCGAGAAAAAGATGGGGATTCGCGGCTCGCCGACCGTCGAGTTGATCTTCGAGAACTGCGAGGTCCCGGCGAAGAACATGCTCGGCGAGGAAGGCACGGGCTTCAAGACGGCGATGAAGGTGCTCGACAAATCACGCCCCGGCATCGCCGCGCAAGCCGTCGGCATCGCGCAGGGCGCGCTCGACTATGCGACGACGTACGCGCAGGAGCGCATCGCTTTCGGAAAGCCGATCGGCCAGCAACAGGGCATCCAGTTCATGCTTGCCGATATGAAGCTCGATGTCGAATCGGCGCGCCTGCTGCTCTACGAAGCGGCCCGCAAGTGCGACGGCTCGTCAGCCGACCTCACGCTCTGGGCGGCGCTCGCCAAGCTGAAAGCGGGCGACACCGCGATGAGCGTCACGACCGATGCGGTGCAGATTCTGGGCGGCTTCGGTTACTCCGTCGAGTATCCGGTCGAACGCATGATGCGCGATGCGAAGATCACGCAGATCTACGAAGGCACGCAACAGATTCAACGCCTGGTGATCGCGCGCACGATGGTCGGCAAGTGGAAACCTCCTGCCAATGGAGCGCCGCGCACGTAATCAGCCGCCGAGGCTGACCGGCTTCATCCCGAAGAGCACCGGGATATAATGTCCCGCTAGGTACGAGATCGCGAAGACTCCTGCGCCGAAGACGACGATCTCGAGTCCCTTGAGAATCGGCTGACGTCCGCCCAAGTGGCCGGCCAGCGCACCGATCGCGAAGAGCGCGATCGTCGCGAAGCCGAGGCCGATCCACATCGCAACGCCGATCGAGAGCATCGAAACCGCAAATGGAATCACCGGCAACGCGGCGCCGAATGCGAACGACGCGCCCATGCCGAGCGACGCTCGGAAGCCGCCGGCCTGCGCTTCGCGCAAGTCGATCCCGAACTCGTCGCGCACCATCTCGTGCAGCCAAATATCGGGATTCTTGACCAGACGCTCGACGATCGTGTGCGCTTCTTCGTCCGTGAAGCCCTTGAGTTTATAATAGGCAACTTGTTCGGCGAACTCAGCCTCGGGCTGATCGAGCATCTCGCGCTGTTCGAGATCGACCGCGTTTTGCACGACCTCGCGCTCGGCGCGGTTGCCCAAGAACTCACCGACGCCCATCGAGATCGCCCCGACGAGAAGCGCCAAGCAGCCCGTCAGCAAAATCGTCGCGCGATCGCTCGTCGCGCTTCCGATTCCAGTGACGATGCCAAGCGTGGTCAACACGCCGTCTTGCACGCCGAAGACGACCTGGCGGATGCCGCGCTGACGCTCCAGGCGTTTGCGCTCGGGTGTATCGGGGATGCGAGGCGCCGAGCGGCCGCGCGTCGCGACATCGACGGTTCGGCTGTCGACGTCGATCGCGAGAGAGTTGCGCTCTTCGGGCATAGCCGACTGCGCTTCGCGAAGAGCGGTTCGGGCGCCCGCCGCGGAAGCATGCGCGCATGGGTCAGGAACCGGAGAACCCCAATCCAATCGTCGCGATGGCGATGCGCATCCGCGCGCGCAAAGACCTCGAGGGCGCGATCGACTCGGCGACGCCGGCCGGTCCGGCGGCGATTGGCCAGGATGCCGGCGCCGCGCTCGAAGCGTTCGGGCAAGCTCTCCAGACCGGTGCGAAGCGGCTCAACTCCATCCTAGGCCGCGACGGCGTGCGATTCGTGCGCCTCGAAAAACCGCTCCGGCTGCGATTGCGCTTTCGCGAGAAGCGCGTCAGCCTCGATCTCGACGCGGCGCAGCAGTTGGTGCGCGTTAGCGGCGAGGGACTCGACGGCGAATACCAATTCGATTGTGGCGCGGAGGTGCCCGCGCTGATCAACCTTTCAAAACTCTCGACCGAAGCCGGCTACGGCGATGCGCTGACGCCCGCGACGCTGCTTAAGGCGATCGCCGCCGGCGCGCAACTGCCGCGCCCGAAGCATCTCGACGAGCCGGGCCCGATGCGCTTCTAACTTTGGCCCGCGTTGCGAGCAGGAGTTCGACGAGCGGGGCGCTCGGACAGAGTATTCGCACCGGACATTGCGCGCAGAGCGGAACGGGCGCTTTGCAGATCGCGCGACCGTGCAAGATCAGCCAATGATGCGCGTGGCGCAACTTCTCGCGCGGCACGAGTTTGACGACGTCGTCTTCGACCGCTCGCGGCGTCTTGCCGAGCGTCAACCCGAGGCGATGCGCGACGCGGAAGACGTGCGTGTCGACGGCGAACTCCGCTTCGCCGAAGGCGACGGAGAGTACGACGTTTGCCGTCTTGCGCCCGACACCGGGGAGTGATTCGAGCGCAGCGCGGTCTTCGGGTACGCGGCCGCCGTGCAGTTCGACGATCGCGCGCGCGGCGTTCACGATATTCTTGGCCTTCATCCTGAAGAAGCCGCACGATTTGACGAGCGTCTCGACGTCGACGTGTTTGGCTGCGGCCAGCGCTTCGGGGGTAGGATAGGCGGCAAACAACGCGGGGGTCGTCAGGTTGACGCGCGCGTCGGTGCACTGCGCGCTCAAGATCACCGCGATCAAGAGCGTGAACGGCGAATCGTAGAGCAACGCAGTGACCGCGTTGGGATAGCTCTGCTCGAGGATCGCGAGTTCGCGCGCGGCGCGTTCGCGCGTGACCTTACGCGCCGGGAACGGGATCTTCGGCGAAAGCGAAACCGCCGGGCGAGGTGGAACCGTCTTAGCCACTATGCCCCTCTTCAAGAGCAAAGACCCGACCGTCCCGCCCGGCCAGACGCTGACGAGCGGATTTCCCGTTCTTCACGTCGGCGACGTGCCGCCGTTCGATCCGGCGACCTGGCGCCTGCGCTTTTTCGGCCTCTGCGAGAATCCGTACGAGTTGACGTGGGAAGCGCTTCGCGCCGAACCCGCGGTCGAATGGCATGGCGACATTCACTGCGTCACGCGCTGGTCGAAGAAAGATACGGCGTGGCGCGGCGTTCCGTTCCGGCGACTGGTCGAGCGGGCCAAGCCGAAGTCCGCGGTGACGCACGTCGTGCAGCACGCGGACAACGACTATACGGCCAACCTGCCGCTCGAGGCGATGCTGGGCGACGACTGCTTGGTGGCATACGAGTTCGACGGGGCGCCGCTCGAACCGATTCACGGCGGCCCCGTTCGAATGCTCGTTCCGAAGCTCTACTTTTGGAAGTCGGCGAAGTGGATCAAGGGGATTGAATTTCTCGACCACGATGCTAAGGGTTTTTGGGAAGTGCGCGGCTATCACAACGACGCCGATCCATGGAAGGAAGAGCGCTACAGTGATCTGCCGAGCTGGTTCGGCTAGCGGTAGGCTCCCATACCGCCTGACATGAGCATTGCCGGAATGGTCACAGCGGCGACGACAAGCCCAATCACGAAGTACAAGAGTATCGCGCAGAGGATCAAGACGACGACGAAGCCGACCGCCTTTTCCTGCGGCACTTTCATCGTATCCGAAACGCCAAGGTAGAGAACGTACAAACTGTACAATCCGCCGATCAGCGCGATAATACCGATCGGTGGAAAAATTCCGGCGATGGCTGCGACCCAGGCCGGCGTACTTGAATAGGCTGCCAGCTTCAGGCCGGCGACGCGATCCTTGACACCCCCGAACGATGGCGCCAGCATCTCGGCAATAATGGCCAGCACGAAACAACCGATCAGCGTCGCGATGTAGCTCGTCACCGCGATGACGACGGTCGTGACGATCGAAAAATGGTATCCCATCTTGCCGAAGAGGGTCATACCAATGATGGTAGCAATCGGGCCGATTGCGGCTAAGGGGATGATGTAACCGGTAAAGATTTCTGGGATCGTCGCCGGCTCGGCCGCAACGACCGGCCACTCTTCTTTGGGCTTGAGGATCATGTTCTTCGCGCGATCGACTAGGGCCACCAGAGCCTCACTTCGTCTTGGCTGAAAGATGCGAAAAACTCGCATCCTCGGGAAGCGTATGGGTGCAAACGTACGAATGAGCGCTCGCTCCGCCCTGCTCCTTAAGCCGCCGTAAGCTAAAAAAGGTGGCTGTGAAGTGAGCCCCTTGCCGGACGGCGTTCCCAGGATTGTCGAAGCGACCCTAGGCCCGCAACCGGACGGCATCGCCGAGACGCTCCAGCACGCCGTCGCGCTCTNNGGCCGATCGCGGCCGCCAGCTCGGCCCGCAGGTCGAGCAACGAGAGCGCGCCGTCCCCCGGGAGGGCACGTAACCGGTCGACGACCCTGCCACGCGCGTAGCGGCTGGTGGACTCGAACGGCTGGCGCTGCCGGGCCGGCTTGGCTGCGGCGCGGCGCGCAAGCCGGGCCGCGTCGACCGGCGCCGCCGCGCACTGCGACCGCAGCGGGCAGCTCGCGCACTTCGGCGCGCGCGCCGTGCAGAGCGTCGCGCCCAGGTCCATCAGGGCGGAATTGAAGGCGAAGCCCCGGCCCTTGGGTAGCAGGCCCGCAGCCAGGGCGTCGAGTTCGCGCTCGCCGGCNNAGCGCCGGATGTTCCAAACCAAGTTGAGTCCGGTGCACGATGCGCCGCAGGTTCGTATCGAGCGCCACGACCGAGGCGCCGAACGCGAACGCCCGGATCGCGCGTGCCGTGTACGGGCCGATTCCGGGAAGCGCGCGCAGCGCCGCTTCGTCGTTCGGCAAGCATCCCGCGTGCCGCTCGCACACGGCGCGCGCGAGTTCGTGGAGCCGCACGGCGCGCGAGTTATAGCCCAGACCCTTCCAGGCGCGCACGACATCGGCGCGCGAGGCTCGCGCCAGGGAAGCGAAATCGGGAAACGCCGCGACGAAACGTTCGAAGGCGGGCACGACGCGATCGACTTGCGTTTGCTGCAGCATGAACTCGCTGACCGTGACGCGGTACGGCGACGGCTCGGCACGCCAGGGAAGATGCGCGCGCCCGCGCGCGCGATACCAGCGAAAGAGCGCGGTGGCGAACTTCGTTAGTTGATCGTCCCCGATGCGACGACTTTAAGCGACGCGTCATCGTATGGATGGCCGAGATCGCCGTTTGAACCCGGCGGACCTTTGCCGGCGCCGGCGCCCGAGCCCATGCCGCTTTGGCTCGCGGACTTGTTAAGTTCGTTAGGCGGCGTACCTATTTTGGAGCCCTTGATGTAGAAACGCACGCCGCAGATATAGGACCGCTCGTACGCAGTCCCCTTTACGACGATATCCACCGTCTGGCTCAGAGAGCCGGCCGCCGGCAGCGCTATCATCTTGCTGGCCTGAGGAACCGATTTGCCGGTCGCCATCCCCGTTGTCTTATCGACCGGGGCAAATTCGGCGCTGGCGTTCTCCGAAACCGCGCAAAGAACTTCGACGTTATCGACTGGCGTGCGAACCTTGTCGGCGTTGATGTCGGTCAGTTGCAGCGGAACGTGAAAGGTGTAACTCGTATCGAGCGGATCGTTCGCCGGATAGGCTTGTGCTGCGAGCGTCCCAAGAGCGACGACTGCGCCTGCTAGCGCCGGCAGAAATTGCGCAAAACGACGTATCATTTTGATATCCCTCTTACGATCAATGCATCGGTTTTTATGTCGAGGGTTTTCGGGCGCGCCGGTCCGCCGGCGAGCCCCCGTACGACGAGCCCGTCCGTCTTGAAATCGTACGTTCCGGCCCGCTTTGGGCCGGTCGACGGCAAGCCTTTCACGACCAGGACAGTCGTCGTGAAGTCGTGCGTCTGCGCCCGCAGGGGAGCGGGCGGGAAGGCCGAACCGGCGACAGCCGTAAGACCGAAAGAGACCGCCGCGACGGATAGCACAACAGTGATCTTTGTGGGGAGGCGCGCTTCGGCGCCGGACGCGCCTCACCTACTGCCTAGCGAAGCCGCCGCCCTCCCCATATGCGAGGCTCCGGTCCCCCAAAGGTTCCGCTTCGGCTCCGCGAAGTCAATGCTAACGATTGCTGTAGCCGGAGGAGTATTTGGCCCGATTTATCGGCATCGATGCCAGCCCATCCCGGACGATCGATTTCAGCGGCATCTCTATGTGGCTGCTCGCCATCGCGCTGCTGGCGGCCGGCTGCCTTTTGGCGCGCTACGGCGCGGACTCGAAGACGCTCGCGCAAAATAGTTTCGCGAGCTACTATTGCGCCGGCGGGCTCGCTCGCGAGCACCAAGATCCGTACTCGACGGCGTCGCCGCCAAGTTGCGAACACGACGGCCTGCTGGTCGCCCCCGCGACGCTCCCCGGATACGACATCGCTCCGTTTACGCTCGCGTCGTTCGTACCGTATCATGTCGCGCTGGGCCTTTGGGAAGCGCTACTCTTCATGGCGATCGTTGCGACGCTTTGGACGCTGCGCAAGTTGACCGGCCTTCCCCAGCTCGCCATCGCTGCGGTCCTGATCCCGACCGAGTGCGGCGGTTCGCTGCTGCTCGGCGAACTCGCTCCGTTCGCGGTGCTCGGAGTCGCACTCACCGGTCTCTTCCTGACGCGTGACGCGCCGCGCGGCGCCGCCTACTCCGCGGCGCTGACGCTCGCACTGCCCCAGGTCGGATTGCCGGTAGTCGTCGCGCTGTTCTTCTTCGCGCCGCGCACGCGCTGGCTGCTATGGCTCGTGCTGGCGCTGCTCGGGGCGATCGCGCTCGCACAGCTCGGCCCCGCAGCGAACCTCGAGTATCTGCGCCAGGCGCTGTCGGCGCGAGTGGAGAGCGACCTCACGCTGCCGACGCAATCTTGGCTCGCGTGGGCCCTGACCATTTTTAACGAGAACGGCGTCGTCGATGCGTTGAGATACGGCTGGTTGCAATCCACCGCGACGGCCTTGCTTGCGGTGCTGTTCGCGCCGCGCATCGCGCGCGCGCTCGATGCACCCGCCGCGCTCGTCGCATTCCCCGCGGCGGCGGCCGTACTCGGCGGCGCCTCGATCCAGTCGTACGAATTAGCGGTCGCAATTCCGTTCGCGATGTTACTCGCGTCGCGGCCCACGCGCTTCGCTCTGGCCGGCTGGCTAGGGCTGGCGCTACTCGCAATTCCCAATGTATGGCACGTGCGAACGGCTCCCGAGCAGACCGCGCTCGGCGCCGTCGCACTCGCGATCCTCGTGGTCTCGGCCCTCCACGAGCGGCCCTGGTTCGGCCGCTTCGCACTCCCGCAAGTCGTAGTCTCGGCCTTCCGCGAGGAGCCCTGGCTCGGCCGCTTCGCACTCGCTCTTGGCGCCGTGGCAATTCTCATCGGCGCGACGTTCCTGGTTGGCGAATTTACGCCACCCCGTCAGGTTTGGCTCGAGCGGGCTCCGGGCTGGCTGGCGCTCCTACTCGTCTTCGCAGCCGGTCTAGCGGCACCGCCCGTCCCCGATCGAGTACGCTGAGGACGAGGACGAAGTGCAGATGGACGCTGCTTTCACGGGTTGAAGTCATTGCGGTAGGCGAAATCCGCCCGACGCACCCACGACGAGGAGAACCCTTTGGCTGACACCCAGGTCGACGCGATCGTCATCGGCGCCGGGCCCGGCGGCTATGTCGCGGCGATCCGCGCGGCGCAGCTTGGCTTGAAGACGGCTGTCGTCGAGCGCGAGCATCTCGGCGGCATCTGCCTCAACTG